>DATHBC010000572.1:0-7076 GCA_035296345.1 Pyrinomonadaceae bacterium
ATGTTTTCCATTCAAATTTACTTCGCCATCGCGTCGGTAACTTTGATTTCGCCGGTGCCGATTTTCCTTTTCGCTTCTTCGACCCGCTTGATAACATCGTCGGGAATCAAGCCTTGATTATGATTATCCATCGCGTAAGCCACGCCGTCTTTGTCCAGCCCGAAAGCGTGAAAACCGCCTCGGAAATTTCCGTTTTTGATTTCTTTCACGACATCGTAAACCGCATTATCGACGCGTTTGACCATCGAAGTTAAAACGAATCCGGGTTTTTGCCCGTTTTGATTCGAGTCGACGCCGATGACGAATTTGTTTGCCTGACCGCCGGCGTCGCGCCCGTATTGCTCGACGGCGTCGAACGCGCCCAAGCCGGAATTGCCCGCCGCCGTGAAAATCACGTCCGCGCCTTTTTCGATTTGATTCAGCGCCAGCTCCTTGCCTTTGCCGGGATTGTTCCACGCGCCGTCGGTGACGCCGACGTAGTTGTCTATGACGCGGATGTTCGGGTTGACGGCGCGCGCGCCTTCTTCGTAACCGGTTTCGAATTTATGAATCAAAGGGATGTCCATTCCGCCGACAAAGCCTAAAACGCCGGTTTTCGATTTCGCCGCCGCAATCATGCCGACCAGATATGAGCCTTCGTGCTCGCGGAAAACCAGGGATGCGACGTTCTGTTTCGGCGTTTTGCCGTCGGCTTCGAAAATCACGCCGTCGACGATGGCGAATTTGATGTTCGGATAATCGTTGGCGACCTTCTGCATAATCGGACCTTGCGCAAAGCCGACGCCGATTATCAAATCGAAATTTTCCTCGGCAAAGGCGCGCATCGCCGGTTCAATCGAGGTCGGATTGCCCGGCTCGACGTCGCGCAGAACGATGTCCAAATCCTTTTCGGCGCGCTTGACGCCTTCCCACGCCGCCGCGTTAAACGAGCGGTCGTTTTTGCCGCCGATGTCGAAAACGATGCCGACCTTGATTTTGCCGCTCGCTTCGGCTTCACTCCTGGCGCACGAAGACACGAGGACTGACAGGACAAAAATGAGCGGAACGAATAAGACTTTGATTTTCATATCTTTTTAATAACGTTAGATTCAAACAGGATACACAGGATTATTTTAATAATTCAGCAGCCTGATTTAATTTTAAAAACTGAATAAACAAGCGTTTTTATCCTGTTTATCCTGTCTATCCTGTTTGAATTTCGTCTAATCAAATAACCTCTTTGACGAGTTCAAATTTTCTGACCGGCTTTTCGTCTCCGATTTTATACGCCATTTGCAATCTGGCAAGCACTTTTGCCGCCTGCACCTCGCTGCGGCAGAAGAGCGTGCCTAAAACTTCGTGCTCCGCGACCGTTTCGCCGAGCTTTCGACGGCAGGCGTAACCGACAGCCGCGTCGATTTTATCTTCGACTTTCCGGCGACCGCCGCCGATTGCCGAAATCGCTCTGCCGATTTCCGTCGTGTCGATTTCGTCTATAAAGCCGCTGGACGGCGATTTTATCGGAACCTGAATGACGGTTTCGTGCAAAAGGATTTCGGGCTCGTCACAGATTTTCGCGTCGCCGCCTTGCAGTTTAATGTTTTCGCGAAATTTTTCCAATGCCGCGCCGCTCGTCAGGGCGTTTTGAATTTTTTCCTTCGCCGCTTTCAGCGTTTTTTCCGTTTTCGTCAAAACCAGAATCCGCGTCGCCAGCTCGACCGATAATTCGAGCGTCTGACGGCTTTGTTCGTCCGTTTCGTTTCTGAGCAGCCTGACGCATTCGTAAATTTCCAGCGCGTTTCCGACGTATTTTCCAAGCGGCTGGTTCATATCGGTTAAAAGCGCTTCGGTTTTGACGCCGAAAGCGGTTCCGGTTTTAACCAGCGCTTTTGCCAGTTTGCGCGCGTCCGATTCTTCCTGCATAAACGCGCCGCTGCCGGTTTTGACGTCCAAAACGAGCGCGTCCAAATCTTCCGCCAGTTTTTTCGACATAATCGAAGCGACGATTAAAGGAATCGACTCGACGGTCGCCGTCGCGTCGCGCAAGGCGTAGAGCTTTCTGTCCGCCGGAACGATTTCGGCGCTTTGTCCAGCCATCGCGAAGCCGCATTTTTTGATTATCTCTTTAAATTCATCAATCGAAAGATTGACGTTGTAACCGCCAATCGATTCGAGCTTGTCGAGCGTTCCGCCGGTGTGTCCGAGCCCGCGCCCGGAAATCATCGGCACGGCGACGCCGCACGCCGCGACCAGAGGCGCGATTATCAAGGAAGTTTTGTCGCCGACGCCGCCCGTCGAATGCTTGTCGGCGATTGGCGCGTCGATGTCCGTTAAATCGAGCGTTTCGCCGGAATTGAGCATCGCATCGACCAGCGCATTCTGCTCCGACTGGCGCAAGCCGTTGATAAAACAAGCCATCAAAAGCGCGGAAATTTGATAATCCGCCCAACTGTCGTCCGTTACGCCGGCGATAAAAGCATTGATTTCTTCGGGCAGGAATCTGCCGCCGTCGCGTTTTTTACGAATTAAATCCTGTGGTTTCATTTACGGAACTACTTTAGCAGAAATATTTACGCGAATAAATATTATCCGCGCGAATAAATCCGGCAAAAATTTTCAGAAAGATATTTACCTTTTGCATCCGAATGAGCGATAATAAATATTGTTATGAGAAGTAAAGCAGTATTGTCAATCATCGCATTTCTGGCGGCGTTCGGAATTTCGGTCGCTGTAACTCCCCGCACCTCGACGAAATCTACCGCCGGCAACCCGTATGTCAAAAGAAGCTGCGCCCAAACCGCCGCGGCGCGCAGAATAACCAGCCTGCTGGAGCAGGATATTGAGAACGGCAACATTCTCGACAGAAAAATGAGACGAGTCCGCGAAAATGGTTTATCGCGCAATTCGGAAGAATATTTTGTCACTTACGCACGCCTGACCGACCAATACGTTACGGCTTCGCAGGCAATCGACGATTCGCAGTTGCCGAAGGATTTCACGTCAGCCTGGCGCGCGCACATGAAGGCTTGGCGAAACCACGCCGATTTTCTTAATGAAACCGGCTATAATCCGCCGCGCAGCAGCGTCGACGGAGCCGGTTCCGGTCCGCGCGAAACCTACGCGCAGCAGAACAATGAAATCAGCAACACATGGTTTGAAGTTTTGCGCGTTGCCCGGGAATACGACGCTTATATTCCGCCGGACGCGTATTGATTAAGCTTGATTTTCCGCGAGTAAAACTATAACTTCCGCTTTGATGGCGCGGTTTTCTCCGACCGCGTCAACTTTTTCTCCGGTTTTCGCCTTCACGCTTACCCGCTCGATATTAATTTCTAGAATTCGCGCCAGATTCTCTCGCATCGCGTTAATGTGCGGGCGCAGCTTCGGCTTTTCCAGACTCACGGTCGAATCCAGATTGACCACGCGAAAACCTTTTTCCCGCATTAAATCAATCGCGCCGCGCAGAAAAACAACGCTGTCGGCGTTTCGCCACCGTTCGTCCTTATCCGAAAAATGCGAGCCGATGTCGCCGAGAGCGAGCGCGCCTAAGACAGCGTCCGTCGCGGCGTGAAGCAGCGCGTCGGCGTCGGAATGCCCTTCCGCGCCTTTGTCAGATTTAATCTCCACGCCGCCGAGAATTAACCGCTTTCCCTCGACAAGGCGATGTATGTCGTTTCCGAATCCGATACGAAACATGTTTTATAGTGTTGTTTGTTTCAGCAAGCTTTCCGCCAGAATCAAATCCTCGGCGTGCGTGATTTTGATATTTCGCGCGCTGCCTTCGACGATGGCGATTTCACACCCGAGCCTTTCGACCAGAAAGCATTCGTCCGTCGCCGCCGCGCTCAAATCGGCGTTTTCAAACGCGCGTTTCAGGATTTCATAACGAAAACATTGCGGCGTCAAGGCGCGGCGCAAAGTCGAGCGGTCAATCGTCCGCGCGATTTTTCCGTTTTCGATTTCCTTAATCGTATCCGTCACGGTCGAAACCAGACAAGCCGCGCCCGCTTCTTTAGCTTTCTCCACGGTTTCCGAAATTTCCGCAACCGAAACCAGCGGGCGCGCGCCGTCGTGAACGGCGACGATTTCCGCCGTAGCGGCGCGAACGGCGCGCAAGCCTTTCCGGACCGATTCGGCGCGCGTCTCGCCGCCGTCAACAATTTCAGATATTTTTTTGAAGCCGTATTTTCCGGCGATTTCGAGAAATCTCGCGTTTTCGGTCGCGGGCAGAACGAGAATGATTTCGTCTATCTCCGGGCAGATTTCAAAACGCTGGATGGTGTGTATGACGAGCGGCTTTCCGAGGATTTCCAGAAACTGTTTCGCGGTTTGCCCGCCGAAACGCTTTCCGCTGCCGGCGGCGACGATGATTGCTGTATTCATAGCGAGCAGTGAGCGGTGAGCGGTGAGCAGAAAGTCGAAAACTGCTTACGGCTCACCGCTCGCCGCTTACTCAATCTCTTCTTCCATGCGAATCGGCATCGCGGTGGTTTGCCGAATATTGTTGCCGTATTGTTGTTTGCGGAATCCGGGCGTGCGCGAATCGTGTATGTTCGGACTGCTGACCTCGCCCGCGACTTCGTCTTTTTCTTCCCACAGGCGACCGAAAATCATTTTTCCGGCGGTCGTCTGCAAAACGCTGGTGACGGCGATGTCGGCGTTTTTGCCGATCAGCTTGCGGGCGTTGTCGATGACGACCATCGTGCCGTCGTCCAGGTAGGCGACGCCCTGATTGTATTCCTTGCCTTCTTTTAAAACGAAAACGCGCATCGCTTCGCCCGGCAGCACGACCGGCTTCAAGGCGTTGGCTAATTCATTGACGTTCAAAACGCTGACGCCGCGCAATTGCGAGACTTTGTTCAGATTGAAATCGTTGGTGATGATGACGGCTTCGAGCTGTTTGCCGAGCTCGATGAGCTTTAAATCGACTTCCTTGACGGCGGGAAAATCGGTTTCGACGATTTGAATATCGAGCTTTGAATTATTTCGCAGCCGTTGCAGCATATCCAGACCGCGCCGCCCGCGCTGTCGTTTCGACGAATCGGGCGAATCGGCGACCTGCTGCAATTCGCGCAGCACGAACTGCGGAATCACGAGCGTTCCGCCCAGGAATCCGGTTTCGGCGACGTCGGCGATGCGACCGTCGATAATCACGCTGGTGTCGAGAATCTTGTAATCGCGGCGCGCGTTTTTATCGCTGAAAATTCCGCCCAAAACCGACAAATCTATGTATTCGCCTTTCGCCGCGCCGACCATCAAGCCGATGTAGCCCATAAAAAAAGCGAGCGCGATGGTCATAAAAACTTTCATCTCGCCGGGCACGGTGTTGATGTCCTGCGAGCTGATGAGCATGCCGATTAAATACGCGCCGACGATTCCGAGAATCGAGCCGATTGCCGCGCCGATTAAAGTTTTCAGCGAGGCTTTCCGCGCGCGCATCTCGAAAATAATAACGAAAGCCGCGACGACAATTCCCAGAATTGCCGAAGCTATTTGTCTGACTTCATAGCCGGCGCTGTATAAATGACTGGTTTTTTGTAGAGGATTCAGCAGATAGCCGACCAGTGCCAGCAACACCACAAATGCGATTCTGATGATGAGAACGTCCGATTTCATACAAAAATGAATTTTAGCATTTAATTTTTCAAACCCAACCGAATTTTAACACGGATTTAATTATTGTTAATAGTAAAAAACGACTAACGCTTATCAACCGTCAAAATCTGCCCGCTCAGAGCTTTTGCTTCAGCAGATAAAAGGAAAACGACGACGCGCGCCACATCGTCGGCGGCAACGTTTCGAGAGGTTTTGAAAAGCTCAAATTCCGCTGTGCTTTTTTCTTCCGGCTCTTCGTTGACCGCGACGCAGTTGACGCGAAAATTTTTCGGCAGTTGTCGGTCAAGCTGTCTGGTCAGACCGATAGTTGCAGTCTGTGCCGTGGCAAACGCGATACTTTTTTGGTCTGTTTCGCAATTTGTGGCGACAATGACAATCGAAGGCTTCGGGCGCGGCGACATTAACGGCAAAGCCGCCTGCGTGACGAAAAAAACCGATTTCAGATTTGCGCCGAGCGTCTTTTGCCAATCGTCTAAATTCATTTCTTCAAACGACGCCTGCGGCTCGAATTTCAGAGTGTTGACCAGTAAATCAATCCGACCGTAAAGCTTTTCGACTTCGGCGACCAGATTACGCGCGCCTTCGACGGTCGAAACGTCCGTTTCGACGGCGTTTGCCAGAGTTCCGAGCGATTTCAATTCTTCGATGGCGCGGCGCGCTTCTTCTCCGGAATCGCCGGAGAAACCGACGACGACGTAACTTCCGAGCAAAGCCAACTGCAAAGCGACGGCGCGCCCGACAGGATTTGCGCCGTCGGTAATCAGCGATACTTTTTCGGCAAAGGCGTGAATCGAATGTGCAGGCATCAATTTAATATTCGCCGAATTCGCGCAAAAAGCGCAATAACGGAAAATGGAAAACGGATAATGGAAAGTGGAAAAACGGAAAACGGATAATGGAAAGCGGAAAACAAAATCCCTTTCTTCATTTTCCACTTTCCATTTTCCGTTTTCCGTTAATTAAGCGTCTCCGCTGCCGCCTGACTGGTCGCCGTCGGATTGTCTCTGATGCGCGCCGGCGTCGCCGACGTCGCCGAGCGGGCTTTGATTTTCGCTGTAATTATCCAGAATGTCCTGACCCTGATTTCCGGCTGATTGCCCGGTGTTGCCCACTTCCTGCACCTGCGTTCCCGGTCCGCCCGTGGTCTGACCTTCGTTTCCGGTTTCGATTTGCTCGTCTGCCATTTTATTTTTCCCTTTCCTTGAATTTGGATTCTCGCTTCCGTCGGGAAACGAGTAAATAATTCCACAGTCAAATTTTATGCCGCTGATTTAAAGCTTATTTTCGCTGTTTTATAGTAAAATTAAAGAAACGAGCGTCTCGGAAAAATACAAACCACAATCTAGAGAATGTATCATTCCGAAACTGTTTTCTATTTATGGCAAAAAATCCGGCGACAATTTACGTCTGCCAAAACTGCGGTCACCAGGCGCGCAAATGGCTCGGCAAGTGTCCCGACTGCGGCGAGTGGAATTCGTTTG
>DATHBC010000573.1:0-2074 GCA_035296345.1 Pyrinomonadaceae bacterium
CAAGGTTACACGGAAATCAAGATTGATACGATTTAATTGGAGGTAAACGGATTGCGGGTTGCCGGATCAGCGGACAAGCGGAATAAAAACCGTGAATCCCAAATCCCAAATCTCAAATCCGAAATCGAGATATGGCACATAAAAAAGGTGTAGGTTCATCGAGAAACGGGCGCGATTCAGCCGCACAGCGTCTCGGACTCAAAAAATTCGGCGGCGAGCGCGTGCGCGGCGGAAACATTCTGGCGCGCCAGCGCGGAACGAAATGGAAACCGGGCAGCAATGTCGGACGCGGAAAAGACGACACGCTTTTTGCTTTGATTGACGGCATCGTCACCTTTGAAAACAAGGGTCAGAAAGGCAAATTCATCAGCGTCTACGCCGAAGCCGCAACGGTTGCGGCGACCGAAACCGAACCGCAGGCTGCATAGGGTTTCGAGCTTCGGATTTTTTCGGCTTGTTTTTAGAAAGATGCCGGTATTTGAAACGATACCGGCATCTTTTTGCGTCCGCTTTCGAAAGATTTCGGCGCTCGTTCTGATTTTAGAGTTAATTTTGATGAAAAAATCATCAAAACTCGGCTTTGCAAACATTTTTTTTGTGCTTTGAAATTTTTTTTCGACCGTGATTTTCGGGTTTTCCACAAGCATCTTCGCAGGCGGCGAAAACCGCCGGAAATTTTAAATTATTATCCGAAACGGCTTGCCGGGTTTTCCACAACTTTTTCCACAGGCTAGGGTGGAAATTTCCCACAGCTCGCCTCGAATCAAACCGTAAAATAACCGTAAAACTTAAAGTATTTTCTTCTTGACATCGAAAAAAACAGGTGTAGAATCGCTTCTACAGTCAAAACTGCTTACGGGCGTTTGACCGGTTCAAGGATAGGCAAGCAAAGGCGGTGACGCATTGTTTGAGAGCAGCCGAAGACGGACAGAGGCTGCTATTTACGCCCTGAATCGAAGCCGAAAGGCTTGCTAAGAAAAGTCGCGAGACTTTTCGAGTTGTTCGGATAAAAACGAGCAGCACCTTTTGGAAAGGAACAGCCGAAAGGAGCACAGCCGCTCATAGCTTTTTTAAAGCTTGTGAGCCTCGTTGCCGGGAACGTAACCGGCGGTGGAGGAAAAGCCACCACAACAAAAACCTAACGGCACAGCGTCTTAAACAGGCGCGGGCGAAATGTGAAAACTTTTCGTGTGCTGACCGGAGATGCGCTCGCCGCGAGTCTCTTCGGAATACAAAATCGGCGATTGATGCGTGTACATGCTGAATCGCCAACCTTATCCGACTACTTCGTGTATTCTATAAGGACAAGATAGCGCCGGCTTGAGAAATCAAGGCGGCGCTTTCGTTTTTGCATCAGCAGACAAGGCAAAAAATGCAAAACGCAAAATGCAAAGCGCAAAATATCAGGAAGTAATTTCATTTTGCGCTTTGCATTTTGCGTTTTGCATTAAGTAACCGTTTGCCAATCGCCACCGGCAAATCTAAAATCTAAAATTACATATGTTTATCGACCGCGCAAAAATTAAAATCAAGGCTGGCGACGGCGGCAACGGCGTGACGGCTTTCCGGCGCGAAAAATTTGTGCCTCGCGGCGGACCTTCGGGCGGCGACGGAGGACGCGGCGGCAGCGTCTGGCTGGAAGCGAACGAAGGCTTAAACACGCTGCTGCACCTGCGTTATAATCCCGAACACAAAGCCGAGCGCGGGCGACACGGCGAAGGCTCGAACCGGCACGGCAAGGACGGCGAAGACGTGACGGTCAAAGTCCCGGTCGGCACGCAGGTTTTCGACGCCGAAACGAACGATTTGATTTTCGATTTTACCGAAGCCGGACAGCGTTTCCTAGCCGCGAAAGGCGGCAAAGGCGGCTGGGGAAACACGCATTTCACCACGCCGACGCGACGCGCGCCGAAATTCCATTACACGGGCAGACCGGGCGAGGAAAAGGAATTGCAGCTCGAACTGAAATTGATTGCCGACGTCGGCTTGGTCGGTTTTCCGAACGCGGGAAAATCGACTCTGATTTCGGTCATATCCGCCGCCAAGCCGAAAATCGCCGATTATCCTTTCACCA
>DATHBC010000574.1:0-2585 GCA_035296345.1 Pyrinomonadaceae bacterium
AGGATAAAAAAGAAACTGCAATGTTATTAGTTTCAAATTATCCTGTAAATCCTGTTCATCCCGTTAGAATTTCCCTTTGCGTCCTTGCCTCTCTGCGTCTTTCGGTTAAAATCTTTCTCGGATTATGAAAGATTTTTCGGACAAAATGCTCATCATCGGCGCGGGACCTTGCGGCTTGGGCGTGGCTAAGGCTCTGAAGGAAGCCGGAATCGCTTACGAGCAGGTCGAAGCCGACCGTGAAGTCGGCGGCAACTGGTATCACGGCGTTTATGAAACGGCGCACATCATTTCGTCGCGCAAAACGACCGAATACGCCGATTTTCCGATGCCGGCGGATTATCCCGACTTTCCGAGCCGGAAGCAGATGAGCGATTATTACAAGCTTTACGCCGATACTTTTAATCTGCGAGAAAATATTCGTTTCAACGCAAAAGTCGTGATGTGTCGCCCGCTCGAAAATGAAACGTGGGAAGTCGAAACGGCGGACGGCGAAAAGCGCATTTATAAAGGCGTCGTCGTCTGCAACGGTCATCACTGGGACAAGCGGTTCCCGTCTTACGCGGGCGAATTTACGGGCGAGACGATTCACTCGAAAGACTACAAAACGCCGGAACAGCTCGTCGGAAAAAGAGTTCTGGTCATCGGCGGCGGCAATTCCGCCTGCGACATCGCTTCGGAAGCGGCGCGCGTCGCCAAAGAAGCACATTTAAGCCTGCGGCGCGGCTACTGGTTTTTGCCGAAAACCCTGTTCGGCAAACCGAGCGCCGAATCGCCCGCGATTTATCTGCCGGTTTTTCTGCAAAGAATCATTTTGAAAATGATGCTCCGCGTGGTCGTCGGCAGGTACGAAGATTACGGTTTGCCGCGTCCCGACCACAAGCTTTTCGAGCATCACCCGACCGTTTCCGGCGAGATTCTGCATTATCTGAAACACGGCAGAATCGAGCCGCACAAGGACATCGAAAGATTCGCCGGCAAAACCGTGCATTTTGTCGACGGGACGAGCGCGGAAGTCGATTTAATCGTCTGCGCTACCGGGTTTTACGTCAGCTTTCCCTTTTTGCCGGAAGGTTTGGTTCCCGTTAAAAACGATAATATCGCGCAGCTCTACGCCGGTTCGGTTTTGCCCGATTACAAAAATCTATACGTTTTCGGAACGCAGCAAATTCGCTACGGCGTCGGACCTTTAATCACGCCCGCCGCGAATTTGCTGGCGAAAATGATTAAGCTGCAGGAACGGATGGAATTGCCAATCGGCTTGGTTTTGAAGGAATCGGGCGCGAAGCTGCCGACGACGCATCTGGTTGACCCGATTCCGAGTTTGAGACGCATGCGCATCGCCGACCGGACTCTGCCTTTGCTTTTGCGGAAAGAAAAGAAACTGCGGAAAAGGTTTGCGGGCAATCCGAAAAATAAATCCGAACCGGTTTTGCGGACTAATCCCGATATGCAGGTTTATTGATTTTAGATTTTAGATTGAAAACGAGATTTGGCTGACACCAAATAAAATAAAATTTAAAAACCTTTTCCGATTGCAAATCCAGAGTCCGAAATAATTTTATGACTTTATCGAAAAACAGTGTTGCGGTTATCACGGGCGCGGCTTCGGGCATCGGGCGCGCTCTGGCGATTCGTCTGGCGCGGGAAAACATTGCGGGCATCGCCGTTTCCGACGTCAACGCCGAAGGCTTGCATGAAACTTTTGAGGCGATTGAAAAGCTCGGCGTCAAAGCTTCAAAACACATCGTCAACGTCGCGGACAAAGCCGGGATGGAAAAATTCTCCGAAGACGTTTTAGCCGCGCACGGGCGCGCCACGCACCTGTTCAATAACGCCGGCGTCGGACTTTTGGGCACTTTCGACCAAATCTTGCTCGAAGATTTCGAATGGCTGATGAGCATCAATTTCTGGGGCGTCGTCTACGGCACGAAGTTTTTTCTGCCCGTTTTAAAAGCGCAGGAAAAAGCGCACATCATTAATATTTCCAGCGTTTTCGGCTTGGTCGCGCCGCCCGAACAGACCGCTTACGCCGCGTCGAAATTCGCCGTGCGCGGCTTTACCGAAGCTCTTCGGCACGAGCTTGAAGAAACAAACGTTCGCGTTTCCTCAGTCCATCCCGGCGGCATCAAAACCAACATCGCGCGCAACTCGCGCCTCGGCGCGAAAACGCCCGAAGACTATAAAAAACAGGGCGTGAAATTTTTCGACAAAGTCGCGCTGACCACGCCCGAACAAGCCGCCGAAACGATTCTGCGCGGCATCCGCGCGGAAAACCCGCGTATTTTAATCGGCAAAGACGCGCACGCCATCAACTACGCCTCGCGCCTTTTCCCGAAAAGATATTTGAAGGTAATTGAGAAATTTGCCGGACACCGTTTGGATTTGCGAAAGAAGTCGTAAAGGCGGCGTGGTGTTTGCTGCTGATTTACGTTCTCGATTCCGAGAAACAATCGGTTCCGAGATTGATATAAATCGGCTTCTTGTTTTTTGAGGCTTTTGACTTTTTCACCTTTAAAATAACGTCGTGTTTCAGAGTTATTCCTTCGCCTTTAATCACTAAATAAACCGTCAAACGGTATTCTCCT
>DATHBC010000575.1:0-1668 GCA_035296345.1 Pyrinomonadaceae bacterium
CACCAATTAGCCTGGATTACCACGGAAGAACTCGACCGGATGCACCACGAAAGCTATCGCTGGATTATCGAGGAAGAATTGTAAAAACGGAAAACGGAAAATGGAAAACGGAAAATGGAAGAAGATATAAGTCAGAAGTCAGAAGATAAATTTATTTCTACCATCTGCTAATCTCTGTCTTCCGTCTTCCTCATTTTCCGTTATCCATTTTCCGTTTTCCGTTTTTGATTACTCTTCTTCTTCGAGCGTCATTTCCGAAATTTTGCCTTCATTATTGACCGTCAAACGCCACAGGAAAATGCGGCGCGGCGTTTCGGCTTTGTAGCGATAGATTTTCGCGCCATTTGCGCCGGAAGATTCGCTGCCGACGAAGACCGGATTTTTGATTGCGCCGTAAGATGCAATGCGCCGGTTGCTGAGCTTGGCGCGCTCGGTCGAGAGCGATTTTATCAGCTCGGCGGTCAAGTAATCCGGATTTAATTTATTTTCCAGTCGCTCGCGCAAGGCGTTGGAAATCATTTGCGAAATCTTCGCGTCCGGTTCGGGCTGCGCCTTTAAGGCTTTCAGCGAAATCGACGGAATGTAAATTTTCGCGATTCCGTTTGCCAGCGCCGTGCCCATTCCGATTTCGCCGAGATTCGTCAGCGCGATGACCGTCAAATCGTCGTCCACATAGCGCGAGATGTTTGCGCCGAAACCGGCTGTCTGCCCGCTGTGCCCGATGATTTTGTGCCCGCGAATTTCCGAAATTCGGAAGCCGAAGCCGTACGGGTAAGGCTTGCCGTCATTGAGCGTCACGGGCGTCCACATCTGCGCTTTGCTTTCTTTTTTCAGAAATGCGTCGCCGCGCAAGGCGGCATCCCATTTCGCCAAATCTTCGACCGTCGAGACGATTGCGCCCGCGCTGAAAACGTCCGTCAAATCGTAATCGCGACCGGCGAGCGAGCCGTTCTCCCATTCGTAGCCGGTCGCCCGGTTTGCGATTATATATTTCGGGTCGCGGTCGGCGGTTTTATTCATTCCGAGCGGTTTGAAAATTCGCGCCCGAATAAAATCCCAATAGGATTTGCCGGAAACCGTCTCGATGATAAAGCCCAGAAGGTTGTAGCCGCTGTTGCTGTATTGGTAACGCGCGCCGGTTTCAAATTCGAGCGGGTGCGCGGCGAGCGCCTTGATAAAGTCGTCGCGCGTCAATCTTTTCGTCAGCTCGAAACCCGATAAGCCCGTGTAGCTTTTGATGCCCGAAGTGTGCGTTAAAAGATTGCGGACGCTGACGTTTTTCCACGCTTCCGGCGTCGCGGGCAGATACTTCGAAATTTTTTCGTCCGGATTTATTTTGCCTTCCTCGACCAGCAGCATCACGGCGGCGGCGGTAATCTGCTTGGAAACCGAGCCGATTTCGAAGACGGTTTCTTTCGTCGCCGGCACGTTGAATTCGACGCTCGCCAGCCCGTAGCCTTCGGCTTTAACGACGCGCCCGTTTTTTATAACGGCAATCGCCGCGCCGGGAATATGCCGCTCGGCGAGCTGAGCCCGAACGTATCTGTCCACGTCGTCGTCAGCGGCGCGGACGGAAACTGCTGCGGCGAAAAACAAAAAAACAAAGATGAAAAATAAGGATAAGCCTGACCGCTTCGATTCGGATTTCATAGGTTTTACGGAAGAAGA
>DATHBC010000576.1:0-4794 GCA_035296345.1 Pyrinomonadaceae bacterium
CAAACGCATCGGGGTTTTGCAGACCGCGCCGCTGCTGGCGCATTGCGTGACGGTTTCTGAAAAGGACATCGAAACGATTGACGAGAGCGGCGCGCGCGTCGCTCATTGCCCGAAATCGAACGCCAAATTCGGACACGGCATCGCGCCGCTGGAAAAATTTCTCGACCGCCGGATAAAAGTGGGGCTCGGCAGCGATTCGGTGGCGAGCAACAACACCTGCGACCTCTTGGAAGAATCGCGTTTTGCGGCGCTCGCGGCGCGTACCCGCGAAGATAAAGGGCGGCTTTTGACGGCACAGGAAATTCTCGCGGCGGCGACGCTCGGCGGCGCGCGGGCGCTCGATCTGGAGACGGAAATCGGCTCGCTCTCGGCGGGCAAACAAGCCGATTTAATCGTCATCTCAATAGACGCGGCGGCGCAGCAGCCGGTTCACGACATCTATTCGGCGATTTTGTTTGCTTCGACCGCGCGCGACGTGCGCCTGACGATGATTGCCGGCGAGGAAATTTATCGAAACGGCGACGCGAAAACAATCGACGAAACCGAGCTCAAACTTGAAATCAGACGAATCGCGCGGAAAATGGCGGACTAACTGGTAACTGATAACTGATAACTGATAACTGCTTTCCCTTATCACTTATCACCTGTCACTTATCGCTTATCACTGACGAAAAAGGGAAACAGGTTATGAAAATATTCAGATTTTTTATTTTAACGCTTTTATCAATCAGTTTATCTGCAGCGGGCGCGCAGGCGCAGGCGAAAAAGAAAAAGGCGATTAAAAAAACACGAGCGACCGCCGCGAAAAAAACCGCGAAGCCGGTGGTTAATCCGCCCGCCGTTCCCGTCGTCGAACCGCGCCGGGAAGATTATAAAATTATCGCCGAGGGCATGAACGCGAAAACGGAAGAGCCGTTTCTGTTCGTCGCCCGCGACGCGAAAACCTACGCGCTGCTGCAAGCTCTGGTCGAAAATCTGCCCGACGCTTCGGGCGTGGATTTCACCAGGGAAGCCGTCGTCGCCGCCTTTGCCGGAACCAAGCCGACCGCCGGTTGGGAAGTCCTGATTCGCAGGCTTTCCGACAAAATTCTGATTGATTTAAACGAGCCGCGCAAGGATATGATGCATGCTCAGATGCTGACCGCGCCGTATAAAATCGCCCTCGTCCCGGTCGAAGAGGAAAAAGCCCTGCCGCCCGTCGAGGCGACGCCGACCTGGACGAATAAAACAAGCGTTTACCGCGTTTCAAAAGGAAGCTTCATCTATTCCGGCGGCTTTGCTTTCCGCGAAAGAACGTTCGGCGCGGAAGGCACAATCGCGGTTTTAACGAGAGGCGATTTAATCACCGTGATGTTTAACCTGACGGCGAAAGGCGATAAAGCGATGACGCTCGCCGAAACCGCCTCCGGCAGCCTGAAAGACGGAAAAATCGACCTCGCGCGCCTCGACGCCGGAGCTTTTTCCGAAAACCCGAAACCGCCCGTCAACGTTTCGGGAACGATTTCGGACACGAAGCTGTCGTTAAGATTCGAGCCGAATCCGACAAATGTCGCCGACGGCTTTGAAGCCAGAGGAACGGTTGAAGCCGTGAAAGTAAAGTAAATACGGCGACGAGGCTCGCCGTCTGCCGAAAATGCGCGGCGGCGATTTTTCGCCCCGTTTGGGGACGAAATCCCGGCAGCTTTTTTAATTTTCCGCTCGGGCTATCTTTTTATACGAACGGCGATGTAGTTTTCCTTGATGTTATGAACACGGTTCTCGTCGATAACCTTAAAAGTCGCCGTATCCGTGAGCTGATTGTCGTAACGCATCGTCAAGCGAAAGCTGTTATTTGAAAGCTTCTGGAATTTCCACGAACCTGCTGCCGCCGCTCTTTGTCCGACCGCGCCGACAAACTGCATTGTCTGCCCGCTAAATCTTCCGTCCTCTTCAAAATCGATGTCCGTTCCGATTGCGGCGTCCTCGTCTTCGCGTTCAGCCCGCCAAGTGCCGACGACGAAATCGCGCGAGAGTTCGACACGAGACACGGGCGTCGGCGTCGGGGTGACGGTCACGACGGGCTGCGGCGAAATGCTCGGCGTCGGCGTCGGGGTGACGAAAATGATGTGGAATAAGTTTGCGATAGTTACTTCCTTAAATACGCCGCCGGTAAGGAATTGATAAACTACCATTGCCAGTATCACCAGCACGACAAATACGACGAACGGACGCGCGTTAAATCCGCCCTGATTATGATTCTCTGCCATTTGTATTTCTCCGGGCGATGCCGATTTTAATGCGGCAGGTTTTTCTGTCTTTGAGGTTTATCCATTGATAAACTCGACCCGCATCAAAACATCGCAGTTTTGAGTTTGACGGAACGAAATCTGCATTATATGGAAGTTCTTATACTTTATATCAAAGGGCAAAGTCAACAATTATTTTGCGGCGGCAGCGTTTTAAAAACGTGAAAACTTTATTACCTGAGCGTCGTCTGCATCTCCCTTAACAAATCGTTCGCCGTCCAGTCGCTGCCCGGAAAGATTTTCGTGACTTTGCCGTCGGGCGCAATCACGGCTGTTCGGAGAG
Organism: Pyrinomonadaceae bacterium; assembly: GCA_035296345.1. Taxonomy (GTDB): domain Bacteria; phylum Acidobacteriota; class Blastocatellia; order Pyrinomonadales; family Pyrinomonadaceae; genus JALZHR01. The sequence continues at coordinate 2,569 of DATHBC010000576.1, forward strand.
AATGGCTGAACTGGGTTTTGTCGTTCGGGTCGATTTCGTAGCGCAGACCGAAAAAATCGGCTACTTCGCGGACTTCCTTGTCCGCGCCGACGGCGAGCTGCCAGACGGTGAAATCGGGCGGCGCGTCTCTGCCGAGATAGCCTTGTCCGTATTGCTTCAGTTTTTCGGGCGTGTCGCGCGCCGGATCAAACGAGATGCTGAGAAGGCGAAGCTGGTCTTTCATATCCGAACCGCGCATTTGATTGGCGACGTCGCTGAAATTCGTGGACATCTTGATGCAGTAATCGGGCAGCGGGCATTGCGCGTAGATGAAGGTGATTGCTAAGGCTTTGCCGCGATAATCTCTCATCGAAAAACGCTTGCCGTCCTGGTTGGTCAGCTTGAAATCGGGAATCTCCCTGCCGATTTGCGCGAATCGCTCGTCGACGGGCGGCGTGGGCTGGTTCGGATTCGGCGCGGCGATGATGCCGACGTTTTCCAGCCAGTAATCGGCGTTGGCGTCGTCAACCACCAGCTCGGCGCGAATCTCTGCGCCGGGCGTCAAATCCTCCCAGACCCAATCGGCGCGGATGGAAAAGCTCATCGTCATCGCGTCCATAAAACCGGGAATGTCGTCGTGCGCGATTTCGGCTTTCTTTTTCGCCTTATCGACTGAGACGACTTTGCCTTTCAGATTGTATCGCTTTGTCTCAGCCGAAGCGTTCTGCTGCTGCGGCGTAGTCTGCGATTTTTGACACGCGGCGAAAAGTAAAATTGAAAATAAAATGAATGATAAGTAACGCATAAAATTACCTGAAATTATTTGAGATAATTCTGCACAAATCGAAAAACAAAGACAAATTCAAACACAAGCCTAAATTCAATGATAAATTCCAAATGACAAATTCAAACAGGGTGAACAGGATATTTTGAATTATAAAATTTCATCCTGTGTATCCTGTTTGAATCTATCTTTATCGAGCTTTCAGCTTCTCGTCGTAAATCATTTGATAAACGCGGTAATTCGCCATGACGCGATAGACGTAATCTTTCGATTGCGAAAAGAGAATTTCCGGCACGTAGCGGTCGGGCTGGTCGGATTTGGCGCGCGCCAGCCAGCGCTGCATATTCAGCTCGCCGCCGTTGTAGCTGGCGGCGACCGCCTGCGGCTGGTTCGGAAACATGCGGAAAAGATTTTGCAGATACTGCGAGCCGAAAAGCACGGCGGTCGACGGGTTGTAAAGCTCGTCCTGCTGGAAATTCTTTCTGCCGACTTCGCCCGCAATCCGGTTTGCCGTGTCGGAGATAAACTGCATCAGCCCGCGCGCGGCGGCGTAGGACTTGACGTCGGCGCGATAGCGCGATTCCTGCCGCATTATCGCGAGAATGTAGCGCGGGTCGAGACCGCGCCCGGGCGCGTGCTGCAAAAGCGCGTCGGCGTAAGGCGCGGGATACAGCATCTCGATTTGCTCGCGCGGAATCAGCTCGATTTGATAATCGGCGGGAACATTGCGCCAGAGCGGCTCGATATAGGCAATCGCGCGGTTCGCCATATCGCCGCGCTTGTAGAAAACAGCCAGCGTGTAAGCCGTATCAGCCGGAAAAACGGACAGATTATTCGAGCCGGTCTGCATTCCGGCGAGAGATTTCAGCTTGTCCAGAGCGTTCGGCGCCAGCTTTTCGCGCAGCGCGGCTTCCAGCTCCGGCGTGCCTTCGTCATACAAACCGAGAAAAAGAAGCTCGTCCGCCAGAGCCTGATGAAAAGAACTGTTTTGAGCTTTTTTCGCATCCGTCGTCAAAATCTCTTTCCGACCGAATTCGAGCAGTTTCGCGCCGGGAATTTTCTGATATTCGGGCAGCGTTTGATAACTTCGACGGACGATTTCCAGCATCCGCGAGCGCATTTCCGCCGAATCGGTCAGGCGCAGGATTCCCTGCGCCGCTTTTCTCTGCGCTTCGGCGTTTCTGCCTTCGATATTGGTCGCCAGTTGATTCAGTTTTTGCGCGATTGCCGGTCTGGCTCGCTCGTCGCCAGCCAAAACCCGCAGTCTTTCGGTGGCGCGCCAGCCGTAATATTCGCCGCGCCCGTCCGGAATCGACAGATAAACGTCAATCGCTTCGGCGAATCTCTGCAGCTGTTCGAGAGCGCAGCCTTTCAGAAACGAGACTTCAGTTTTGTTCGTCGCGGCGGCGACGCGCGTGCCGCCCAAATCGGGAAACGTCTGCAATTCGTTCAAGACGTTCAGG
>DATHBC010000577.1:0-5307 GCA_035296345.1 Pyrinomonadaceae bacterium
GAATCGCCGTAGCGTGAATTTTCTTTATCGGAATGACCGGCTCGGTCGCGGCTCTGAGCAGTATGCTGTTTCCGTCCGAAACTTTGGCGGAAGGCGTGGCGAAAGATTTTTCCGCGACGTCGCACATTCTGCTTCGCCTGCGCGTCAGCCACCCGATTTCGTCGATTATGACGGCGGTTTTTCTGGTATTTCTGGCGGGCTGGCTGAAATCGAAAGCGACCGGAAATTTCAGCGTAAATCACTGGGCAAACGTTCTGATTGTTTTGATTATCGCCCAGATTGCTTTCGGCGCGCTGACGCTTTTGACGCTCGCGCCGATTCTGATGCAGATTGGACATCTGCTTCTGGCGGATGCAGTCTGGATTGTTTTCGTTCTGCTGTCAGCCAATTTTCTATCGGCTGCGGCGGAGCAGCAACGGCGAAATGAACCGGCGGAAATTTCGGCGGCAGCGACGTCTTAATCGGAAACGATGTCCTGAAAAACTTTTCGCGCAGCTAACCTGACGAAGCCGCAGCGGCGCGAAACGAAAAAAAATAAAAAAAACAGAAGTCGGAACTTTATTTTCTCTCTTTTCTAAATCAATTTATTCGTCGCGCCGTTCATCTGAATTTCGTTTGTTTCAACAGCAGCAGACGCGGCGGCTCTTTTGCTGCAAAACATAAAGCCCAGAATAATCAATACGGCAACGATAATGAGCGGCACAAGCCAGCCAGACATCGGATTTTCCGCATAATCGTCGCCGGCGGACGCCGAATCGTCAATTCGAGAAAAGTCCGTCCTCGTCGCATCCACGACGCTGCCGCTGCTCGCCGCTGCCGCGCCGCCGCCGACTCCGAAATCTCCCGGCGCGCGGTCGAAAGTTTCGGCTGCCGCCGTGCCGACGCGGTCGACCGATTCGGCTACGTGCGGCGCGTCCGCTGCCGCGGTATCTTTATTCAGGACATTAGGCTGCGTCTCCGCTTCGGAGACGGGCGTGTCTAAATCCAGGAAAGTCCCGTCGGCACGACAAACCGCCACGTTATCGGCATATTGCTGTTTACATTTCGGACATATTTTCATGCAATTTTCCTCATTCAGAATTCTTTATTTTTAATTTTTAAATCTTTAACGGCATTGCGTCAATGAAAATGTTTTTTGTCGGCAAGCACTTTGCTTTCCCGCCATTGTTCTCCACGCGCGACCAGTTCGTCAAGCGATTTTTGCAGTTCGAGCCGCTTATTTTCCAGAATCTCGTCGCTCGCGTCGGCGGAAACGTAAATCGGCTCATTGATTATCACACGGGCGCGGCTGAAAGGTTTCGGAATTTGCAGATTGTCCCAGCTTTTAAGCCGCCAGAATTTTTCCGCTTCGACCGTGAAAGGCATCATCGGATTTCCGGTTTTTTTCGCCAGCAGGCACGCGCCGATTTTGGCGACGTATTTCGGTCCTTTCGGTCCGTCGATGGTAAAGCCCATCGGCAATCCGGCGCGCATCAGGCGAATCATTTCGACCAGCGCCGCCACGCCGCCGCGCGTCGAAGAGCCGCGCACCGCGCCGTAACCGAAACGCTGTATAAAACGCGCGATGTATTCGCCGTCGAAGCTCTGCGACGTGATGACGACGATTCCGCGCCGCCGAAAAAAATAAGTTCCGAGAAAAATCCGGTTGTGCCAGAAGGTGTAAATCGGCAGCCGCCCGGCTTGCTCAATCGCTTCGAAATTTTCCCAGCCTTCCGCCGCTTCGAAACGGACGGTTTTTCCGATGAGATTTATCAGGCAGTAAAAGGCGAAATCGGCAATTCGAATCAGCCATCTTTGCTTGAAAGAGTAGCCGGAAAGCGGGGCGAAACGGTAAACTTCCGAAATTTTTTTATTTTCGCTCGGCATTGATAGGCAATAACTAGCAAGTTAGGTTATTATTTGCAACAAAGCAACCGGATTTATCGTAATTTTTGTTGCCGGGCTTGTCTCTGAAACAATCCGCAAATCGTTTTAAAAAGAAAAGATGCAAAGAAAAATTTTGATTATCGACGACCACGACGACCTGGCGACGGCGCTGCTGGAAAAATATAACGCGCTCGGTCATCTGGTGAAGATAATCGAAACCCGCCGCGAGGCGCTCGCCGCGCCGCAAATCGAAGATTTCGATTTGGTCATTATGGATTTGGACGACAGCCGGAAAGCGAATCTTGTGTCGAACCAAAACGGCGGTTGCATGGAATGTCTTCCGCCGCCGCAGCAAGCGGAAGGCTCGGCAAATGAGGCGGAAAACATCAAAGCTTTCAAAATCTCCGCCACCAATTTTCGCCGCGACGAGTTTGACGAAGACGAGCTGAAAACGCTGGTCGAAATTGCGCTCGATTACAAAACAAAATTCGTCGACCGGATGCAGGTCGTGCAGAATCTGCACGAAAACATCGAATTCGAATTGCCGAGCACCATCAACCTGATGCACGCGGTTCTGGATTATCTGATGAAGCGCGTCGAAAAAGTCGGCATCATACGCTCGGAAAACTCGAATCTTTTCATCGCTCTGGATGAAGCCTTCGTCAATGCCGTCAAGCACGGCAACAAATTCGACGCGCGGAAAAACATCAAAATCACGACCGACGTCTCCGTCAAAGAAGCGCGCTTTACCATCGAGGACGAAGGCGAAGGCTTCGACGTCGCGGCGATTCCCGACCCGTGCGACCCGGAAAACCTTTTTAAAACCTCGGGTCGCGGCGTCCTTTTTATTTACAACATCATGGACGAGGTGAAATACAACGAGCGCGGCAACCGCCTGACAATGATTAAAAAATCTGATAAAACTGAAAATGTATGAAGCTCGGAAAAGTTTTTCTTTCACTCGCGTTTTTTGTTCTGTCCGCTCAACTGCTTTTCGCTCAAACTCCGAATAACAACTCGTCGGTCAAAATCGAAATTAAAAATCATAAATACATCGTCTCCGGCGCGGTTTCGAGCGATGCCGTCAAAGACGAAATTATCGGGAAAGTCAACGAAATAAGCCGGAACAATGCCGAATTTTCCGGGCTGAAAGTCGATTTAAACGCCGACCCGTTTGCCGCCGGCTGGCAGAAAGATTTCGACAAATCGCTTTTTAAATCGAAGCTCTGGAAATCGGGCGTGTTTATCTTTACGACGAAACGAGCCGCGGGCGAGTATCCGGATGTGCCGGACGAAATTTTAAACGCCCGTATTATTCTGATTGACGCCGTACCGGCGCGATTGGCAAGTTATCGGAATAAAGCGGTCATCGTCTTTTTTCTGGCTCATTGGTGTCAGCCGTGTATTCGGCAGGCTGAAGAGTTGAACAGTTTTTACGCCGAAAATTGGGAAGACGGCAGCGTTGAGATAATCGGCATTAATGTGGACACGGACGAAAACGAGCAATTTAAAAAATTCGTCCGCGCGCGTAAGTTCAGATACGACATGGCTGAGGCAAACGAAAATCTTTACCGCGCCGCGCTTAAAATCTCTAAATTTCAGGGAATCCCGCAGGCTTTTCTAATCCGCGACGGAAAACTTTACGGAATCTTTTTCGGCAATTCGCCAAACACTGTAAAAAAACTGAAAGAAACAATTCTGGAAGTTTCAAAAATGAGATAAGGGCAGGCAGGTAGATAAAAGGAAAACAATGCGCGTAACAATCGGACAAATCAACACGACCAACGGCGACATCGAAGGCAACGTCGCGAGAATCATCGAGGCAATCGAAAAGGCGAAAGCCGACAAATCGGACATCATCGTTTTTCCCGAAGTCGTCACGCACGGCTACACTTCGTTCGACTGGTTTCAAGACCGCGACATCATCGAATCCGCGCTCGAGCCGCTGGAGAAAATAATTCCCGTAACTGCCGGAATTACGGCGGTTGTCGGCACGATTCGCCCGAATACGGAAACCGACGGGAAACGCCTTTTCAACTGCGCCGCCGTGATTCACGACGGGAAACTTTTGGGTTTTGCCGATAAAACGCTGCTGCCGGAATACGATGTTTTCGACGACCCGCGTTATTTCGAGCCTTCGGACGTGAGAAAGATTTTCGAGATTGAGGGGCGCAAAATCGGCGTCGTCGTCTGCGAGGATTTCTGGAACGATAAGACCTTCTGGAAAGAGAGATTATACGACGTCGACCCGGCGGACGAATTGATTATGCAGGGCGCGGATTTGATTGTCGCCGTCAATGCTTCGCCGTTTAATAAAGGCAAAATCAAGCTGCGCTGCGATATGGTCGCGCACCGCGCCAAATTGCAGAAAAAGCCGATTGTTTTCGTCAATCTCGTCGGCGGCAACGACGGCATAGTTTTCGACGGCGCGAGCCTGATTGCCGACGAGGAAGGCGACATTATTTTGCAGGCGGCGGCTTTCGAGGAATTTGTCGAAACGGTCGAGCTGGACGTGCATCGCCCGGACGCGCGCGGGATTACCGGCGACGAATGCGAGACGATTCGGCAGGCTTTGGTTTTGGGAATCAAAGATTACGCGCGGAAAAATCGTTTTACGAAAGCCGTTCTCGGGCTTTCCGGCGGCATCGATTCGGCGATTGTCGCGGCGCTGGCGGCTGAGGCTCTGGGCGGCGAAAATCTTTTGTGCGTGATGATGCCGTCGCCGTATTCGTCGGAAGGCAGCATCAAGGATTCCGAAGCGCTGGTCAAAAATCTCGGCTGCCAGTCGCGCGTCGAGCCGATTTCCGGCGCATTCGACGTTTTGATAAATCAGCTTCACCTGAACAAGCCGACGAAAAGCGGCGAAAGCCTGGCGGGCGAAAATATGCAGTCGCGCCTGCGCGGCGTGATTCTGATGGCGATTTCCAACGCCGAAGGTCGCCTGCTGCTTTCGACCGGAAATAAATCGGAGCTGGCGGTCGGTTACTGCACGCTTTACGGCGACACGAACGGCGGTCTCGCGGTTCTCGGCGACGTTTTGAAAACCGAAGTCTGGGAAATCGCCCGGCAGATTAACAAAAACGCCGGACGCGAATTGATTCCCGAAAAAATCATCCAGAAAAAACCCTCCGCCGAGCTCGCGCCGAATCAGTTCGATCAAGATAGCCTGCCGCCGTATGAATTGATGGACCCGATTCTAGAACTTTATTTTGAAAACAAACAAGCGCCGTCGGAAATCGTCGCCGCCGGTCACGACGCGCGGCTCGTTTATGAAATCTTGAACAAAGTCGAGCATCCGGCGAACGAATTCAAACGCCAGCAATTGCCGCCGACAATCATCATTTCCAGAAATGCGATCGGCGTCGGGCGTCGTCGTCCGATTACGCATAAATATCGAAGGGTTCAAAGCTAAAAATCTATTCAAAAAGGAAAATAACGAAT
>DATHBC010000578.1:0-3635 GCA_035296345.1 Pyrinomonadaceae bacterium
CTCTCGGCATTTGCTATGTCAATCTGAAAAACAAGCCCGCCGCGCGGCGGCAATACGAAAAGCTCAAAACGCTGAATGAAATTTTAGCCGGCGAACTGCTCAAAGCGATTGGCGAAAAATAGAAACAATTAAGAATTAAAAATTACGAATTACGAATGAAGAAATTTTTTTGTTCGTAATTCGTAATTCGTAATTGAAACCGCTTCGCGTTTCGTCTTTTCGGCGGAGATTTGATAGCTTTTAGCTGAGAACACTTTTTCAAGGAGAAAAATTATGCCGTCAACGGCGATTGTCTGCGGAGTTTTGTTAATTTTGATTGGAATCATCGGTTACGTTTACGGTTTGATGGGCGGCGCGGGCAGCCGGACTGCGCTGATTCCCGCCGGTGTCGGTCTGGTTCTGGCAATTTTAGGTTATTTAGCTAAAAGCAAAGAAAATATGCGGATGCACCTGATGCACGCGGCGGTGATTGTCGGTCTTTTAGGCTTTCTGGCAAGCCTCGTCGATTTCATCAGAACCGGCTTCAGACTTGAAGCCTCCGCGCCGGTAATTTCAAAAATTGCAATGGCGCTGGTCTGTCTGATTTTCGTCATTCTCTGCGTCAAATCCTTTATCGACGCGCGCCGCAGCCGCGTCGCCTAGCCAGCCCCGTTTATGAAAATTGATTTTGCCGCGCTCGAATGGGAAATTTCCGCCGGCGGCTGGCGCAGCAAAACTGTCGAGAGAGACGGAAAGCGCGTGCGCCTGCTCGAACATTCGCGCCATGCCCGCGAGGAAGAATGGTGCGAGAAACAGCACGTCGGCTATATTCTGGCGGGCGCGCTGGAAATAGATTTTTCCGATAAAACCGAAACTTTCCGCGCGGGCGACGCGCTTTTTATCGCCGCCGGTGAAAAACACAAAGCGCGCTCTTTAACGGAAAAAACTTTATTGTTCTTAGTCGAGAATATTTCCTGAAAGGCATTGTTCTTTTGCAATCCCGCACCGCATCTTTGCAAAAATGCGGCGTAATATCTGAAAAGTGCGTCGCACTTTCGAAATAATGCAGCGCACTTTCTGAATAGCGCAGCGTAACTTTTCAATAATGCAGCGTAATTATCGAATAATGCGTCGTCATTATTGAATAGTGCAGTGAGATTACTAAATAATGCGGCGTTATTTTTCAATAATGCATTTATAAACAAGGCATTTGAATCTCAACAATCAAGCCGTCGCCATTCGCTGCGTTTCGAGCCGAAATTTCGCCTTCGTGCGCCTGCACTGCCTGTTCGGTAATCGCCAGACCCAAGCCGATTCCGCCCGTTTTCCGTTCGCGCGCCTCGCCGATGCGGTAAAACGGGCGAAACATTTGCGAAAGCTCGTTTTCCGCCACGCCCGCGCCGTAATCGCGAATCGTGACAAAAGCCTTTTCGTTCTCGCTGCGCAGCGAAATTTCGACCGCCGCGCCTTCATTCGTGTAGCGCACGGCATTGCGCAGAACGTTTTCGATGGCGCTGCGCAGAAGATTTTCGCTGCCGAGAACGCGGCAACTGTCGGCGCGCAGGATTTTGACCGATTTTCCCTTGCCTTCGGCTTCAAACCGCGCATCAGCGGCGACCTGCTCGACGAGGCGCGTTAAATTTACCTCGCGTTTTTCGATTTTTTCCGCGCGCGTTTCCAGCTTTGAAAGCGTCAGAATCTGCGAAATCATCTCGTTCAGGCGTTTCGATTCGGTTTCGATTCTTTCCAGCAGCGCGGCGGTTTCGTCGCCGGATTTCTGTTTGGCGAGTTCGAGCGCGACGTTCAGACGGGCGAGCGGCGAGCGCAATTCGTGCGAAACGTCGCGCGTCAGGCGTTTTTGCGAGGAGATAAGCGTCTCGATGCGTTCCGCCATCTCGTCGAAATCGCGCGCCAGTTGTCCAAGCTCGTCGCGCCGTTTCGTCTTGAGGCGAGCGCGCAAATCGCCGTCCGCCAGCTTTCGGGTCGCCTGCCGGAGCTGCAAAATCGGCGCGACCAGATAACGCGCCAGCGCGTAGCAGAGCAAGCCCGCCGTCAAAATCACGGCGGCGATTCTCAGCAGACGGGTTTTCCAATCGCCGCCGAGCGGCAGCGGCGGGCGCGGGCGCTCAAGATGCAAAACCAGCACGAAATTTTCTCCGGCGGCGGTCGTGAATTTTTTCGCCGCGTAATTTTCTTCGGGCGCTAAAAACTCGAATTCGACCGAGCCGCCCGCAAAAGCTCTTTCAATCACATTCAGCGCGTGCTTGCCCGACATCTCGTCGAAACACCATTTGTCTTTTTCGCTCGCCAAACATGCATTCCTGATTTCGCTCGAAACTCTGAGATTCCGCAAAAAATCTCTGATTCCCGCTTCGCCCTCGTTTTCGTAAATCTGCCGGGCGGTCTCCGCGTAAACCTTCATCGTGTTGCCGACCGCCTGCTGCCAGCGATTCAAAAACGGCTCGGACTGCGTAGACCACGTGATAAAAGTCAAAACGCCGACCACCAGAGCCGTCGCCAGCCAGAACCAGAGAAAAATTTTCAGAAACAAACCCATTTTCATTTATCACTTATCATTTAACATTTAACATTTATCATTTACCGTTTTGCGAACAGGCATTTATCATTCTGCGACGGGCAGGTTTGATAAATGATAAATGTTAAATGATAAATGTATAAATGTAGCCGACCGAGCGAATCGTCCTGATGCGGTCATCGCCGCCGGGGCGCGCGCCGAGTTTTTTTCGCAGATTCGAGATGTGCATGTCGAGGCTGCGGTCGAAAGGCGAAAGGCGGCGTCCGAGAACTTTTTGATTCAAATCTTCTTTTTTGACGACTTTTCCGGCGTTTTTCAAAAGCTCAGCCAGCAGGTCGAACTCGACCGAAGTCAGATTCAAATCTTCGCCGCCGCGCCGCGCCGAACGCGCCGACAGCGAAAGCTCAACGTCGTCAATCCGAATTTTTTCCGCTGCCGCTACAACCGCCGCCGCCGCCGTAGATTCTTCCGGGTGATTCTGCGTTCTTCTTAAAATCGCGCGCAGGCGGGCGACGAGCTCGCGCGGGTTAAAAGGCTTTGCCAGATAGTCGTCCGCGCCGATTTCCAGCCCGACAATGCGCTCCGTATCGTCGCCGCGCGCGGTCAGCATCAAAACGGGAATCTGATTTTTCGCGCCCCGCAGCTCGCGTAAAACGTCGAAGCCGTTTTTCTTCGGCAGCATCACGTCCAGAATAATCAAATCGTGGTCGCCCGCCGCTGCCGCTTTCCGCAAGCCGCTCTCGCCGTCGTAAGCTGATTCGACCGCAAAGCCTTCGACCGTCAAATACTCGGAAACCAGCTCGCAAAGCTCTTCGTCGTCATCAATCAATAAAATTCTAAACATAAATTAAAAGTACTGAGTGAAAAGTACTGAGCACTGAGTTTTTATTTCTCACTCAGTACTCAGTGCTTGAAAAATATCTTACGCGAAAACCTTAACCGGATTTGTCAGGAATTGTAAATTGTTTCGCGCCGAAAGCGAGGAAAAAATGCGCGGCGGCTTCGGCGGAAGACGTGGACGCGGCGGCGATTTCCAGCCGAAATTTTCCGGAAGCTTCAGCCTGCGCGTGCGGCGCGAAAGAACACGGAAACAGAAAAGAATTTTGAATATTTATTCTTT
>DATHBC010000579.1:0-2657 GCA_035296345.1 Pyrinomonadaceae bacterium
CTCTTGATTCACATAAGTTTTATCAAGCAGGTCTCATCACTGATTTAAACTGGACGCAAGAGCTTCGGCTCTTGCATTTTTTTTGCTTGAATCGCCTCGCTAAAGACTATGCGGATTTAAAAATAACTTGCAGTTTTCATCCGTTTGGTTAATCATTGACAAAATCTTTGTCTTCAAATGGTTAATCGGTCAATCAAACACGTCGGGGTCGTCGTCAAACCGAATCACGCGGAGGCGTGGCAGACCGCTTGCGAGCTGGCGGCGTGGCTGAAAAATCGCGATATAAAGCTTATCGGCAACCCAAGCGGCGAAGCGGAAATCTGCCCGCTCGAAGAGGTCGGCGTCGAGGAATTTCAGGCGAAAGCCGATTTGATTGTCGTGCTCGGCGGCGACGGAACGATGATTGCCGCCGCGCGCCTTCTCGGCAGGCGCGAAATTCCCGTGCTCGGCATCAATTACGGCAGTCTCGGCTATCTGACGGAATTTCGCATCGAGGAAATGTTTGCGGCGATGGAAAACATTCTCGCGGGCAGATACGAGATTGACCGCCGCGTGATGCTCGAAGCCGAGCATTGGCGCGACGCGGGAAAGCTCGACTCCGGGCGCGTCCTTAACGACGTCGTCATCAATAAATCCGTGCTGGCGCGCATCATCGAAATCGAAGTCAAATTAAACCGGCAATACGTCAATTCGTTTCGCGCCGACGGCTTGATTGTGGCGACGCCCACGGGGTCGACCGCTTACAATCTTTCGGCGGGCGGTCCGATTGTTTATCCTTCGATGAACGCCGTCGTGCTGACGCCGATTTGCCCGTTTACGCTGACGAATCGCCCGATTGTCGTGCCCGACACGGCGGAAATAAACCTGCGCCTGATGAGCGAAGCCGAAGGCGTCGTTTTAACGCTGGACGGACAAATCGGCTACCAGATGCAAGCCGGCGACTCGGTGCTCATTCGCAAAAGCGAGACGAGCTTTAACCTCGTCCAGCCGCCGAACCGAAATTATTTTGATGTTCTGAGAAACAAATTAAAATGGGGGCGTTGAAAAGTACTGAGTACTGAGTGCTGAGTACTGAGTTGTGTGAGATATGCAGGATGAGCTTAAACCTTGCGAAAGTAAAAAGGTCGAAAGATTTGAAGACCTGATTGCCTGGCAAAAGGCGCGTGAATTAACCGGAGAAATTTATAAAACTACAAAATCCGGCGAATTTGCCAAAGATTTCGGATTACGCGACCAGATTCGGCGGGCTGCGGTTTCTATTATGTCAAATTTAGCGGAAGGTTTTGAGCGTGGTCGGACAACCGAATTTCATCAATATTTATCAATTGCGAAAGGTTCTTGCGCTGAAGTCCGTTCCCAGCTTTATGTTGCCTGGGACGCAGAATATCTGGAAAGGGATAATTTTGTTTCGCTTATGCAAACGGCGAGGGAAGTTGGCAAAATTATCGGTGGTTTAAGAAAATCAATCGAAAATAAACGGGACGAAAAATAACTAAAGCTGCTCAGTACTCAGTACTCAGCACTCAGAACTAAAAACTATGAGCGAAGAAAACAAAAGAAACGATGATTTTTCATACGAGGAAGAATTGCGAACCGATTTGGACGATAAAACGCCGGACAAGCCGAAGGGGTTGGCTTTGCACACCAAGATTCTGATTGGTCTGCTGGTCGGCGTTCTCGGCGGTTTGATTGTCAACCGGACTTTGGGCAACGGCAACGAATGGATAGTCTGGACGGTGGAAAATTTCACGCGTCCCATCGGGCAGTTGTTTCTGAATCTGCTGCTGATGATTGTCGTTCCGCTGGTTTTTTCGTCGCTGGTGGTCGGCGTGGCGGGCATCGGCGATATTCGCAAACTGGGGCGCATCGGGCTGAAATCTTTCGCTTATTGTTTAATTATTTCCGCCATCTCGGTCGTCATCGGTCTGGGTTTGGCGAATACGATTCGCCCGGGCGAAAGAATCAATCCCGAAACGGCGGCGCAGCTCAAGGAAAAATTCAGCACCAACGCCAAAACGACTCTGGAAGACCAGAAAAAAGCGGCTGACGCGGCGAAATCCGACACGGCTTTGATGTCGGTCGTGAAAACCATCGTGCCGAGCAACGTTTTCAATTCGATTTCCGGCGCGAGTCCGAACATGCTGCACATTATGTTTTTCGCGCTGATTATCGGCATCGCCGTCACGCTTTTGCCCGCGCCCGTGTCCGCGCCGTTTGTCGGCGTGATGGATTCGCTTTTTCAAATCACGACGAAAATCATCGACATCATCATGAAGTTTGCGCCGTACGCCGTCGCGTGCCTGCTGTTTAATAATATCGCGCAGTTCGGCTTAGACCTTCTGCAATCGCTGGCGTGGTTCGTGGTGACGGTTCTGCTCGGTTTGGGGCTGCACTTTTTCGGCGTTTACTCGCTGTCGGTCGCGTTTCTTTCCCGAATCAACCCGCTCGAATTTTTCAGTCGCATCCGGACGGTTATCGTGACGGCTTTTTCCACTTCCTCTTCAAACGCGACTTTGCCGACCGCGCTGCGCGTTTCGGAAGAAAACTTGGGCGTTCCGAAAGAAATCAACAGCTTTGTTTTGACCGTCGGCGCGACCGCCAACCAGAACGGAACTGCTTTATACGAAGGCGTGACGGTTTTATTTCTGGCGCAGCTC
>DATHBC010000580.1:0-2671 GCA_035296345.1 Pyrinomonadaceae bacterium
GCGACGGTTTGCGCTACGCGATTATCGTTTACACTTCGTTTCGTATTCGGGAAAGCGCCGTCACCGGTTATCTGGTTTTGGTTTTGAGCCTCATCTCGCTGAATCGTCTGATTGAGGAAATCGAGCGGTGGGAAACCAGACAAGAGGAAGAAATTCATACGAGCCAGAATCCCGCCAAATCGGATTTGGGCGTTTAATTTTTCTTATAACGGCGGCAAACGGCAGTGAACAACAACGGCAACAATTCATTACTCGACGCGGCGATGCTTCGCTGGATGTCCGAATTTGCCGCTCAGGGTCTGCTTGTCACGGACGAAAAACTGAACATCCGCTCGTGCAACAAATGGTTTGAAAAACAAAGCGGAAAGCGGGAAAAAGATTTAATCGACAGTAATTTGCTGGAAGTTTTCCCGGAGCTGGCGGAGCGCGGTTTCGACCGTTACTACCGCGACGCGCTCGGCGGGCAGAGCCGGCTTTTATCGCACCGGCTGCATAAATATCTCCTGCCGATGACGCCGAGCGCGGGCGTGACGGCTTTTGCCCGGATGCAGCAGAGCGCGCGAATCTCGCCGCGCTTTGACGGAGAAAAGGTCATCGGCACAATCACCGTCATCGAAGACGTCACCGAGCGCGTCGCCCGCGAAATGGAATTAAACGTTCAGATTGAAGAACGCGGTCGCCTGCTGGTAAGCGAGCAAGCCGCGCGGCAGCTGGCGGAAGAAAACAGCCGCCTGAAAGACGAATTTTTAGCCAGCGTCTCGCATGAAATCCGCACGCCGCTCAACGCTATTTACGGCTGGACGCAGATTCTGCTCAGCGGTGATTCAAACGCGGAAAAATCTCGCCACGCGCTCAACACGATTCAAAGAAACGTCGGCTCGCAGACGCAAATCATCGATGATTTGCTCGACATCTCGCGCATCGTCACCGGGCAGATGCGGCTTGATTTGCAGCCCGTCGATTTAGCCGAAAGCGTCGAAAGCGCGGTCGACAATCTGCGTCCGGCAGCCAGCGCCGGAGAGATAAAATTAATCAAAGTCATCGAATCGGGAGCGGCTTTCGTCATGGGCGACGCCAGCCGCTTGCAGCAGATATTCTGGAACCTGCTTTCAAACGCGGTGAAATTTACGCCTCTCAACGGGCAAATCGAAATAATTCTGCGCGCCGCCGATGCTTTCGCCGAAGTTGTCATCCGCGACTCGGGACAAGGCATCTCGAATGATTTTCTGCCTTTTGTTTTCGAGCGTTTCCGGCAGGGCGACGGCAGCTCGAAACGCAAACACGGCGGTCTCGGCTTGGGTCTTTCGATTGTCAAAAACCTGGTGGAAATGCACGGCGGCACAATCAGGGCGGAAAGCGCGGGCGCGGGCGCGGGCGCGACGTTTACAATGACGCTGCCGCTTCTCTTGCCGCAGAAAGGCGAGCCGGATTTTGAGCCGTCGGCGGGTTTTTCGGTCAAAGCCGCGAAAAATGATTTTGCCGGAATCCGCATTCTCATCGTTGACGACGACCCAGATTCGCTCGAAATGCTCAGATACGTTCTGGAAGATACTAAAGCTCATATTCTGACGGCGGGCGGCGCGAGCGAAGCCCTGGCTCGATTTTCCGCGTTCGAGCCGGATATTTTAATCAGTGATTTGGGCATGCCGGATATGGACGGATACGATTTAATCAGGCAAATTCGGGCTTTGCCGTCGCAGAGCGGCGGGCGCACGCCGGCGATTGCCTTGACCGGATACGTCGGAGCCGAGGAGCAGAAACGAGTTCAATCAGCGGGTTTCGATATTCACGTGGCTAAACCGGTCGATTTCAGTAAGTTAATGAAAATAATCAATAATCTTTTGGATAAAGCTCCGGTCTAACGCGAATTTGCCGCAAACCGGCTTAATTATTTACCTTTTTTCAAAATAGCATCTTGCACAACATCAACAACAACTCATTGTTCGTCACGGCGATAATTCACTGGCTCGCCAAATTCAGCGCGCAGGGACTGGTCGTGACCGACGACGAGCTGAAAATTTGCTTTTATAATGACTGGTTTGAAAAGCAGTGCGGAAAGGGCGAAAACGATTTAATAGATAAAAATCTGCTCGAAGCGTTTCCCGAGCTTTCCGAGCGCGGGTTCGACCGTTATTACCGGAACGCCTTGAGAGGTCAGGGGCGGGTTTTGTCGCACTGGTTTCATAAATACCTGCTCCATATGCCGCCGCCGCCGACATCGCCGGAGATTGCCCGGATGCAGCAGAGCGCGCGAATCTCGCCGCTCTTTGACGGGGAAAAGGTCATCGGCACAATCACCGTCATCGAAGACGTATCGGAGCGCGTCGCCCGCGAGATGCAGTTGAATTCGCAGATTGAAGAACGCGAAAGCCTTCTCGCAAACGAGCGCGTCGCGCGCCAGCTCGCCGAGGAAAACAGCCGGCTCAAAGATTCCAACGAATCGCTGCGCCTGGTGACCAGAGAGCTTTCAGAGTCCGAGCAGGCGCGCGGCAGATTGCTGCACCAGATAATTTCCGCTCAGGAAGAAGAAAGAAAAAGAATTTCCCGAAACATTCACGACCATCTCGGGCAGCAATTGACGGCGCTGCGTTTGATTCTTTCGGCTTTGAAAGAACAATCGAATCCGTCCAGTCAATTGGATAAAGCCTATTCAATCGCCGAGAGAATAGAT
>DATHBC010000581.1:0-6667 GCA_035296345.1 Pyrinomonadaceae bacterium
AGAGAGATTGAAATCCGGAAGGTTATGCAGGCATGCGCGGACGCTTATCTGATTAAACCGAACGACTTTGAGAAACTGACGCAGACGGTCGTCGAGCTTATTCAGGAAGCTCACCCGTCCGTCTGATATTCACGGTACGAAACGCGAAGAATGTTTCTAATCCCGCTTGCAGAACGGGCTGTGATTTTATGAATTCTTTTACGGCGATAAACCGGGCTCGGTTTCCTGTCGCGGGGCAAGCTCCTTATAGTTTCGGCTGCGAATTATGATAATTGGAAAGCAAGGGCTATTAACGGTTTTTTATTAATAACCCACAAGTTTACTTAAGGACAAAAGAAAGGCTGGAAACGCGGTAAAGGTTCCAGCCTTTTGATATTTTAATCCGGTTTAAATTTCCGGACTTATAAACTATCCGTCTAATGCTTTTCTCAGATAAATCTACAGTTTAGCGGGAAGCCGATTGCTGCTTCGTCTGCGTTTGTTCTGCCGGTAGATGGTCTTTTAAATACCGCGTTAACAATCCGTACAGGTGAAGAGTCGTGCCTTCGCCTTCCGAGATGCTGTGCGTTCGGTTCGGGTAAGCCATCATCGAGAATGGCTTGTTCAGCTTAATCAATTCATTGATTAAAACCTCCGTTCCCTGATAATGGACATTGTCGTCGCCCGTGCCGTGGACGATCAGCAAATCGCCTTTAAGTCCGCCGGCATGTGTAATCGGCGAGCTTTGTTTGTAATCGGCGGCGTTTTCCTGCGGCAGTCCCATATAGCGTTCCGTGTAAATCGTGTCGTAATAACGCTGGTCGGGAACCGGCGCGACCGACATTCCCATTTTATAAACGTCCGGATAGCGGAACATCGCGTTCAGAGTCGAAACGCCGCCGCCGCTCCAGCCCCAGATGCCGACGCGCGAAGCGTCGATAAACGGCATTTTGGCAATCATCGCTTTGACGGCGTTCGCCTGGTCGGCGGAATTGACCACGCCGTTTTTGCGGTAGATGGCTTTGCGCCAGGCGCGTCCCCGCGGCGCGGGCGTTCCGCGATTATCGACGCTGGCGACGATATAGCCCTGCTGCGTGAGCATCAAATGCCATAAATACTCGGTGTCGCCCCACGCGTCCGTGACGGTTTGCGCCGCCGGTTCGCCGTAAGCGTAAAACAAAATCGGATATTTTTTGTTGGGGTCAAAGCCGGGCGGCTTCAGCATATAGCCGTCGAGCGCGACGCCTTTGCCGATGTCGATCCGGAAAAATTCCTGCGGTCCTTTCTTCAGCTTGTCTATTTTCGCCTGCAATTCGGCGTTGTCGACCATCGTGCGGGCGACCGTTTTATTCGTCAGATTGACGACTTCAAAGCGCGGCACGCTGGCGAAAGCCGAATAATTGTGAATCGCCCAGGTGCCTTTCGGCGAGACGTTGTAATTATGCCAGCCTTTCTGCGCTTCGGGCGTTACGCGCTCGGGCGCGCCGCTGCCGTCGATTTTCGTGCGGAAAAGATAACGCTGCGTCGCGTTTTCGGGCGAAGCGAGGTAATAAAGCCAGCCGTTCGCCTCGTCATAACCCGTGAGATTTATCACGTCAAAATTGCCGCGCGTGATTAATTTCACGTCCGAGCCGTCGCGCGAGACCGTGTAAAGGTGCTGCCAGCCGTCGCGCTCGCTCATCCACAGAAAACGTTTTCCGCCGTCGACCCAGCGCAGTCGCGGCATCATCAGCTCAATCCACGCGTCGTCTTTTTCGGTCAGAATCGTCCGCGCCGCGCCGGTTTTCGCATCCGCAATCATCACCTGGTTCGTGTTCTGCAAGCGGTTCATATGCTGGAGAATCAATTCGCTCGAATTGTCCATCCACTCGACCATCACGATATAATTCTGCCGCAAATCGCCCGGCGTGTTCATCCATTTCGTCGTGCCGCCGCCGGCGCTGACAACTCCGGCGCGAACCGCCGCGTTCGTCGTTCCGGCTTTCGGATAAGGGAAAAAATTCAAAACCGGATAGAGGTCTTTCGTGTTGTCGACCAGCACGAAATCCTTTGAGCCTTCGGTGTTAAACTGCCAGTAGGCGATGGATTTGCCGTCCGGACTCCAGCGCCAGCAGTCGCGCAGGAAAAATTCTTCCTCGTTGACCCAATCCGAAGTGCCGTTAATCAAATTCTTGCCGCCGTCGGTCGTCACCGGCGTAATGCGCCCGTCCGCCAGATTCTCGACGTAGATATTATTTTCCCTGACGTATCCGACGCGCGTGGCGTCGGGCGAAAACTTGGCGAACATCAGGGTCGAGGGCTTGGCGTCCGCGCCGCCGAGCTTTTTCAAGCTGCCGCTCGCCAAGTCCAAAACCCAGTAATCGCCGCGCGTGTTTGCGCGCCAGACTTTTTTCGAATTGGTGTAAATCAGCATCTTCTGGTTGTCCGCCGACCAATCGTAACCGTTAATCGGCAGAGGCGCAGCAGCGCCGGTCGGTATCAGCTTTTCGGCGGAAAGCAGAACCGTGCGCTGATTGGTCGCCGCGTCGTAGCTGACCAAGTCCGTTCCGCCCTTTCCGCTCGCCGAGCGTTCGAGCCGCGTGTAAGCGTCGCCGGATTTGAGCCAGCGAAGTCCGCCGATGCCCTGCGAGTTAAAATCGTTGGAATTAAATATCCGGTCGAGGCTCAGCAGCGAAGGGTCGCTTTCCTGAGCGCGAACGAAAACCGAGAGACCGAGTAAAAATACCCAAAGTAAAAGAATCCTGCTTCTGCGCCTGTCGTTACGATACATAGCTTTCTCCAAAAATGTTTGATTGTTTATTTAAAACGTTTGACTCTTTGTCTACGCGAAAATGAAGAAAAGGTTTCTCAATTGACTCGAACGCAATATCGGTCAGCTACGCCGACGCGATATTACTTCTCGTTTGTAAAGGTCAGAATTAGGCTTTCCGACTTTGAGCACTTTCCCGTATTTGTTCGGGTTTTATCCGGTTGGCAAATCTTCCGCGCGTGATATTTAATTTCACAAACGGGCTGTTAAAAGAGCCGTCCAACTTTTATAGCAACCGGATACGGAATTTCGCCGTCTAAGTAATATCTGAATAATTAGTATTAAAGAACATCAGTTTAAATAAAACTCTGAAGAGTTTTGCCGCAATCGCTCTTAACATCCACTTAACAATTTAACTTAGCGCCGCGCGGAAACATTTCTCGTTTCTGTCCGGGCTTCAGCCGATAAAGGAAATTCCAATTGATGATAAAAGTCTGTCTTTCTTTAGCCTTAGCAGTTGTTTGTGTTTTTTCGACCTTCGCCCAGGACAACCCGAATTATTCCGGACACGACGGGACAACTAATCCTGCCGTCAATCTTCCTTCTTCGGATAAGACGGAAAATACGGTCGAGACCATCCAGACATCGACGCCGGCTGATGACCGGCAAGAAGACAGAACCGAAGAGATGGAATTCCAGAAGTCCGGTTGGAACGCTTTAATGAAAGCGAACTCCGCACCTTTCAAATCCGACCATCCGGCAGCGAATAAATCGCTCGGCTCTTTCACGACAGGAGATGTGGTAATCGACAGCTATATTTTAGACTCCAGCGCGCGTCATAATATCGACCCGCTTCTCATCTTTGCGCAGATGAGCCAGGAATCTTCGTTTCAGAAAAAAGCGACCTCGCACAAAGGAGCGAGCGGCTTGATGCAGTTAATGCCTGCCACCGCAATTCGCTGGGGAGTAAAAAACATCTATAACCCGAAGCAGAATATTGAAGCCGGAGTGAAATATATGCGCTGGCTGCTGGACAAATTCAACGGCGACGTAAAACTGGCGCTGGCGGCTTACAATGCGGGCGAAGGCTCGGTCAAGAAATACGGCAATAAAATCCCGCCTTATTCCGAAACCATAAACTACGTGAAGCGGATTAGCGCGCATTACGACAAAATTAAGATGTAACGCCCGCCGGGCGTTTCCCGGTTTGCTCTCTTTATACGCGCGTTTCGAATATGCTGTAACGGCTTGCGAATCGGCGCATATCGCAAAGACTTAATCACGCCGATTTTTCCGTTAGAGTGTTTTCTCGCAGCGTTCAAAACCGTATTTTCCTGCTGCGGTTTGGCGAAAATTCCAATCCTGCCGTATTCCGCTTTTTATTTAGCTCCGATGCTCATTCAATTATGAGTTTAACGTGTAGCTCTCAGTGTTCCCAATAATAAAATGTCTCAAAAGCACCCTTTTGAGACATTTTATTATTGTCATGTAAACAGGCATTTTTTGAACGGCTGATTTGACGCTGCGGCGCGCATTATCAAACAGCGGCGAGCTTGCCCTCGAAAAGGTTAACGCGCGGGGCGTCTCAGGATTTCAGCCAGGGTGTGCAGTCTGCCTGAGTCTGCTTCGCTCTTCGCTGTGCCGGCGCTCTTTTCCAATGACGGAGCGAGGCTTTTGAGTTTTGCGAGCTCTTTTCGATTCAGGCGTGAGCTTTCCGCTCTTTGAATTGCCTGCCGCAGGGCGGCGATTCGGTCGGAAGGCAGAGCTTGCGAACGCTCCAACTGATCGAGGTATGCCTTCGCGACAACCAGTTTTCTGGGATACTCAATTTTCTCCTGATTCTGCACATTCAGTTCAGCTACCCGAACCGTTTTTGCAGCGTCAATCTCGTTCTGCGTCAGGAACTGCGTCGGCGCCAGCTCGAAGATGTCCAGACCGCGAGCTATCTCCGACGCGTAAATCTGTCCGTTGTACCAGTAAGCGGACCAGTCGCCGCCGAGAATGAGCATCTTCGGGTCGATAGGTCCCCGGTCGAAATAAGCAATCTCGACCGGGTGCTCCGCGTCGGTAAAATCCATGACGGAGATGCCGCCCTGATACCAGGCTTGAACCTTGATGTCACGCCCGGGAACCGGAACGAGCGAGCCGTTGTGCGCGACGCAGTTCTCGCTGTCGCCCTGTGCCGCCGGCAGCTTGTAGTAGCTCGCAAAGCTCAGTTTGTTATCCGTCAGGCGGAAAATCGCATTCGCGCCCCAGACGTTCGGGTCGTTCGCGCGGCAGCGCGCGCCGAGCCCGCCGCCCCACTCGTCGGTAAACACGACTTTTTTCCCGTCATTCGAGAACGAGGCTGAGTGCCAGTACGCATAGTTCGGATCGTTTACCGCGTCCACGCGCTTCGGATTGACCGGGTCTTTGATGTCCAGCAGGATTCCATTGCCCGAACAGGCGCCCGCCGCGAGTCCGATTGCCGAATACACGGTAATATCGTGACACTGGTCGGTGTCGGACGGTCTCGTCAATCCGTTATTATCGTGTGTTCCGCCGTTGTTCAGTCCGTTCAGAGCGCCCGTTCTGGGATCCATAAATACTCTGGGACTCGACACTACCTGAGCATTTTGCGGCGCTGCCAGCGGCACCTTAATCACGTCGATACGAAAGAGCGCGGTATTCGGGTCCTTCTGCGGCGGCTCATCCGAACACCCAGCCAGCTCTTCGCTCTGGCGGACGAAAGAGGTTCCCGAGACGTAGATATAGACGTTTTTCTTATCATTCGGATCGACCACCAGGGTATGTGTGTGCGAGCCGCGGCAGGTTTGCACCGCGCCGACCTGCTTCGGATTCCTGATGTCGGTAATATCGAAAATCCTGACGCCGCGAAAACGATCTTTCTGCGCTGCCGGCAGAGGCTGCTCGTTCTGTTGTCCGGCGGCGGGCGCGGGCTCCGGCGGAAAACCCTGCGGACTGCAATCCAGCCTGCCGTTCGGCATCTCGACCGACATAAAGAGCAGGTTTCTGTAAACGGAAACGTCGCCCTGCCCGCCCGGACACACCATCGAGGTCAACAATCTGGTCTTCGCCGGATTGGAGATGTCATAGATGCTGACGCCATAAAAGTTGCCCATAAACAAGTGGTTGCCCTGAAACGCGAGGTCTGAATTGGCAAAAGCGAGCTGAGCAAAAACCAGCTGCAGAGGCTTCGGCATCGTAGACGTATCGCCGACGCCGAGCTGACCCAGCGTCTTCTGTACCCTCGGATTATCGGGATCGTCGGAGCCGAGCTGAAACGCATCCGGCTTTTTAAGGAGCATGAGATGCCTGATGCCCATCGCCGTCTCGCCCGCATCGTACATTCCCGGCGACAGCCTGGCGCGCGGGTCATTGGCGTTCGAACCCGTCATGCCCGGCGGCAGCGGCGGCGCAGGTTCGAGAGCGAACGGATTTCCTCCGTCCTGGCTGGCGGGTTTGGATTCCGGCGTCTTGGCGGACGCGGGAGTGGGCGAGGTCGTTTGTGCCGGCGTCGCGGCGGCAAAACACGAGCACAGAACAAGGGAAGCTGTTAGTAAGCGGAAAGCACAAGCGCGTACTCGATTCATCGTTTCTCCTTTACAGGTTTTTCACCCAACATGGTTTGCATAATCTTAATCTCGGCGCGTTGACCGCTGTCGACGTCCGTGGCGAAATTGAACAGTTCGGCATCCTGCCCCGCGCCGGGCGCATCGAACAAATCCTTTACCATAATCAACGCGCCGTTGTGGTGCTGAATCATTCCTCTCAGAAACAGGTTGTCGAACTCAGCGCCCTTTGCCTTTCTCAAGGCGTCCAACTGCTTTGACGTAAGCATCCCGGGCATGAGCATTTGATGATGGCTCGGCATGTTATGACCCGGCATATCCATGCCCGGCATCGTCGGCGAGACCGGTTCTCCCCTGATTTCGAGCC
>DATHBC010000582.1:0-2476 GCA_035296345.1 Pyrinomonadaceae bacterium
GTCGAAAGCTTCGCGTTTTGGTCGAAATCTATGACATCCAAAGAAACCGCATTCGCGCGCGTGCGACTTCTAATTAAGTCGAGCGAAGCGTTGACCGCCGCGCGATGCAGGTAGCCTTCCGGATTCGGCGAAAGGTCGCGCCGGTTCGGAGTGAGCCGCAGGAAAATAGTTTGCAGCACATCTTCCGCATCGCTCCGGCTGCCCGTAATACGGTAGGCGACGCGGAAAATCGCTTTATGATGGTTCTGAAAAAGAACCGCGAGTTCTTCGAGCTCGGCGTTTTCCGCGACGGCTTTCGGCGGCGTCGCGCTTTTTGCGGAGTCTTTTAAATCGCTTGTTAACGGCATGTTGGCTGCGGCGGTATTCACGTTAGTCTCCTTTGAATCGTCATCCATAAATATAAACGCGCGCGGCGGCGGATTATTAACAACGGTGAAAAATAAATTTTCACGTCTCTTAAAACGCTTCGCGTCCTATGCATGTTGTGGGCTGCGGTTATTTTTCGCGCGCTCGCCGCAGCAGCCACAAACCGAAACATAAAGAGAGCGACGAATACAAAAACGTCAGATGCGCGAAATCAAGAGCAAACTGACTCGGCTCGTCTGAAAGCCGGAACAGAAAGAGCATTATCGGAAAAGACATTGCCAGGCTGGCAGCCGCAAAAAACATGCTTGCTAAAAGAGCGACCGGCAGCCGCCGAAAGCTTTTCGTCGCCACGCACATCGCCAGCGCGACGACGGGCGGAAAAACAAGCGACAGCAAAAACATCAAACTAAACTTCCGGAGCAGCAGCGCGGCATAACCGCCCGAAGATAAATACAAAAGCGGAATTGACGCGCAGACAAGCGCGAATGCCGAAAGCGAACGCCGCATCGACAAACCCGGCTTTTCCCGAAAATCAATCCTGTGCGAAGAAACCAGAAAACCCGCCGCCAGCCCGCAAGCCAGTAGCAAACCCGATGCCGCATGCCAACCCAGGCGCGCCCGCCCGGAGCCATCCGGAACAAAGAAAAATTCTTCGAGCGCGGGAGAGTGCGTCGCCCAATTAAAAATCGCCCCTGCCAGAAAACCGCTCAGGAGAAAAGTGAATGCAGCCTGAACGGCGTTGCCGGAGGAAAAATCCCGGATTTCAAACGATATGTTTTTCATATTTTTTTCGCTTAAAAAAAAGGGCGTTTCTCAGACATTTTAAATCAAATCCGCCTTCGACGGAATTTACCACTCTTAGTTGATTCATAAACCGGCGCTGCGAAGACGGCTGTAAATATAGCCGCAGCGCCGGATTTTGTTATCGCCGGATAAAGAAAAGTCTTGATTTGAAACCGCCGGTGCTGTCAAAATAATGTCATTAGGCAATATTCAATCGTGCAAGGAAGGGGAAATTTTGTATGTCCTGTCTAAAGACCAGCGGAAGATTATCCAATCTGATTCTGTCAATCATCATTTTACTATTGACAACGAATGGGGCTTTCTCGCAGCAGGAAACCAAAAGAGGCGACCTGACGGGCAAGCCTGTCATATGGAAACCCGTCAATATCGGTCAGCGTGATTTGTATCTCGGACCGGGCGGGAAAGCGATGGCTCCGAATCTGCGAAGAGTTACTTTTATTCGCAAGGAGACAGGCGGCAATAATTTGAAGTACAGGATAAAGGACGCTTCGGGTAAAGTGTGGGTCGCCAAAATCGCCGACGAATCGCAGCCCGAAACCGTCGCCGTGCGACTGCTATGGGCGGTCGGATATGAAACGGAGGTCAATTATCTCGTTCCGCAACTGACGATTCCGGGAAAGGGCACGTTTAAAAATGCCCGTCTCGAAGCTCGTCCTTCCAACATAAAACGCGAAGAACGCTGGAATTGGCGGGACAATCCCTTTGCCGAAACCAAAGAATTGCAGGGACTGAAGATAATGATGGCGCTGATTAATAACTGGGATTTGAAAGACGGCAACAACATTATTTTGCGGGATAATCGCGAGCAGCGATATGTGGTCAGCGATTTAGGTTCGGCGTTCGGAAAGCTCGCGCCGCTCGGCGTTCCCATTCTCAATCGCTTCGGTCGCAGCGTGAACCGACCCGACCACTATGTAAAATCCGAATTTGTCAAAGGAATCGAAGAGGACGGGCATATCGATTTCGCTTACAAAGCTAAAGCCAAAGGCTTGTTCGACGACATAACGCCCGACCAGGGCGCGTGGATAGCGAATCTTTTGAGCCAGCTCAGCGACAAGCAGATTCGCGACGCTTTTCGCGCCGCAAATTATAGGCAGGCGGAAATTACCATGATGTCCCGGGCGGTCAGAAATAGAATTAACGAGCTGAAAAAGCTGACACAGCCCTACGAAGCGAAAAGATAGTAAAAAAAATATTTTTCTTAAGGCGCGGGCGGACGGAAAATATTGTAATGAGCGGGGCTGCTTTACGGGCAGTTGGTCGGGGTCGCGACTCTGCTTTATGCCGCCCGCAGCCGGTCTGTTCA
>DATHBC010000583.1:0-2616 GCA_035296345.1 Pyrinomonadaceae bacterium
TATCTGCGCTGTTGCCGAAATTTACTGTAAATAAACGCTCGGTCGCGCTCAGCCGGACGAGCCAGGTGCCGGTCGCCGGTCGGAAAACGGCGAAATCCGTTTTAAAATCGCCGTCGAAATCGGCGGGGACGGGCTTATCGCCGTTTGCGCCGAACTGAAAGCTGATTGGAGTTTTTGTATTGACCAGCCACGTGCCGGTCGGCTGGCGAAAAACCGCCGTGTCGGTCACGCTGTCGCCGTCGTAATCGCCCGGCACGGGAACGTCGCCCAGCGCGCCCGAACCCCAGAAAACCGTGCGATTTACCGGCTTAAAGCCCGCATCGTTATACGTCCAGCGCCCGGTTTCGGGCTGCCACACGGCAAAATTCGCCTGCCCGTTGCCGATATAATCTATCGTGTCGGGTCTGCCGCGCCGGAAACAATCCGCTTCATACAATTGAAAAGCGTGCGTCTGAAAAACATAATTCGTCCCGATGCGCAGAATATCGGCTTTTTTATCGTTGTTGAAATCGGCTATTAAGCTCGGGTCGGTTCGTATGTTCCGGTAAGAACGCCGGAAGCCGCCCGCGCGTTTTCTCAAATAAATGTTATAGCCCCTTTCATTAAGCGCGGCGAAATCTTTCCTGCCGTCGCCGTCAAAATCGTTCAAATCAAAAGACACTTCGGCAAAATTGAGCGTCACCGGATAATTAACGGCAGAAAAGCTCTGATTGGCATTGTTATATAAAACGGCGACCAGAGGCTCGGAAGAAAACGGCGCGGAAACGAAGTCTTTCCAGCCGTCGCCGTCGAAATCATAAGCCAATTTGATTTTTCGGACTGCGCCGAGGTTAATATCCTGGCTCGGCGTAAAGCTGCCGTTGCCCTGATTAAAATAAAAACGCAGAACGTTAATCGTAAAATTCGAAAAACTAAAGGTCGCCGCAATGTCCTTGCGCCCGTCGTTATTAAAATCTTCAACCAGCACGCTGCCCGCGCCGTTTATAATCCACGTTCCGGAAGGCGGAAACGCGTAATTTTCACCGGCAAGGTGAAGTCTTACGAAAGTATTTCCCGATTCCGGTCCGGTTTCGGTGACCAGAATATCTTTTCGCCCGTCGCCGTTAACATCGAACACGTCAAGCAGCTTTGCGCAGCAGAAAGGGAAAAGAGAGAAAAGCTGCGATGAATTCTGATGAGCGAAAGTGCCGTTATTATTACCGAAAAAGACGCTGGCAGAACTGCCGAAATTTACCAAATCCAGCGTCGAATCATTATTCAGATGAACAAATTTCATGCCGCTGGAACCGGCTGATTGAGTGCTCGGAATAAGCGTTTCCGCGCCGGGTTGAAATTTTCCCTGACCGTCGCCGTTAAAAACTATAAGCCGGGAGCTGTTGTCTGTAGCGCGGATGGTGGCGACAATATCGAGGTTTCCGTCATTATTTATATCTACATAATTATAGCCGTATATCGCTACGGATGAAGAAGAGCCAAACGGGAATTGCGGAAAAAACGAGCGCGCGTCCTTGTTGAAATAAATATCGCTGCACTGCGCCGCGCGGATTGCCGGAGCGTTTAAAAAGAAAGCGAATAAAATCAACGGAAAAAGAATCAACAGGCGCATATTTTTTCCTTTCGCGGGCGGGAAATTGAAAAACTATGCCTATCTTGCTGCCATTCGGGAAATTATTCAAGTTATGTTCGATAAGCGCAAATTGAAGCTTGTCAGTGAAAAAAAGACTGTGCTTTGATAAAATCTGTTTTTCCAGAGAAACGAATTTGGAGCGAGCCATTGGATTCCCGGCATTCTTCTTCAGCGGAAAGAAGTTATAAATATTACGATTTGATTATGGCGGCATTCGTCGCCGTACTCTTATGCTCGAATTTAATCGGCGTGCATAAGGTTTCGAGCGTCAATCTGCCTTTCTACGGCGAATACATTTACGGCGCGGGCGTTTTGTTTTTCCCGATAAGTTATTTGTTCGGCGATATTCTGACGGAAGTTTACGGCTACGCGCGCTCGCGCAAAGTGATTTGGGCTGGTTTCGGCGCGCTGATTTTCGCGTCGCTGATGGCGTTTGTCGTGACAAATCTGCCGACGGCGAAAACGATGTCGCCGGAACAACAGCAAGCCGTTAATCTGATTTTCGGTCAGACGCCGCGCATCGTTCTGGCTTCGCTGACGGCTTTCTGGCTGGGCGAGTTCGTCAATTCGTTCGTACTGGCGAAAATGAAATTGTGGATGCAGGGCAAGCGGCTTTGGATACGGACGATCAGCTCGACCGTGCTGGGCGAGATTGCCGATTCGCTCGTTTTTTACCCGATTGCGTTTTACGGAACATGGTCAAACGAACAGCTCATCAGCGTGATGATTGGAAATTATTTTATAAAAGTCCTCTGGGAAGTTCTCGCCACGCCGTTCACCTATCTGATTGTCGGCTTTTTAAAACGCGCCGAGCACGAAGATTATTACGACCGCGACACGGACTTTAACCCGTTTAGTCTGGAAACGTAATTGATGAGGCAGAAGCCCGCGCGTGAGCAAGGGCGGAGTTGTCGAGCCAAAATGGCACGCTGATTTATTAGGATTAATTTAATCCTAATAAATTAGCGTCCTATTCTTCTATACTTTTC
>DATHBC010000584.1:0-2252 GCA_035296345.1 Pyrinomonadaceae bacterium
CGCTCGAATATTCGGAAATTCCGTTCGTGCTGTTGCGCAGTTGATAGCACATCAATTCGCGGTTGTCGCCGAGTTGAATCGAAAACCAATCCCAGCCTTTCTGATTTTCGGTCGGCGTCCACGTGCCGAATTCTCTGTCCATCCATGCCGAGCCTTTAAAATGTTCGGTTTCGCCGCCGCGCTCGATGTCGCCTTCGGTTTCCATCCGCGTGTATGAAAAGTAGCGCGACGCTTCGCCCTTGTCTTTATACGAAACGCCGTTTTGCTGCTGCCCGTTTAAAACGACCTTTTTCGACGGTTTCAGTGTCGCTTCGAAAACCGTGTCGCCGATGGTCGCCCGCAAAACGTGCTCGCCGTTTGCCTCGCGCAGCGACCAATCGCCCAGCCGCAGGTGAAAATGCCGCTCGCTCGCCGACGCCGGAAAATCGAACCAGCCGTTCGAGCTTTTCCGGTGCGCGTAGCGAAACTGCCGGTTTTCGTAATCGGTAATCGCAAAATGCGCAAAATAAATCGGATTTCCCAAAAGCCTTAACGGAACGACGCTGAATTTGTCCAAATCCGTCCGGCGTTTGAAAAAAACCAGCTCGAAGCCGAAGCGTTTTCCCGCGTCCGTCTCGCAGTGCCCGGTGTAATACCACCATTCGGTCTGCACGTTTTTGTGCGCCGCAAGGTCGCGCGGCAGCTCCACGACGTCATATTCCGTGCCGTCGCGCAGCGTTTCGGCTGCTCCGACAAAAGTATCCGCCACGCCTTCAAAAAACTCGGTCGCGTTTTTCTCCAGAGTTTTCAAAATTTCCTCGAAACTATTCTGAAAGGTATTCTGTTCGCTCATAGATAAATTGTAGCAGAACAAAAGTTCCAAGTTCCAAGTTCCAGGTTTCAAGTTCAAAGTTTTTGTTTTCAAACTTGGAACCTGAAACCTGGAACTTGAAACCTGAAAGAGGTGTGAGGAATATTAGCTAGCGGTTTTTAGGCTTGGATTTAGGCGTGCGAACTTTTTCGACCACGTCGACGCGCTGGATTTTCAAGACCACGCGAACGACGTCCGAACGATTATCGAATCTGGCGGGCAGAAAAGCGGCTTCGTTCGGGTCTTTTTGCAGAGCGTTTTCCAGCGCCTGCATATCGCTTTCGCTTCTGGGAGCTTCGACGACCTCGGAGATTCGCGCCACGCCGTTGCCGAAAACGTCTGCGACGACGACCACTTCGTCGTCGCGCATCTTGCCGCGCACGATTGATTTGGTCAGAGCCACCAGCGCGCCGGTCGGATTGACCGAAGGCGATTCGCCAGCGACCGGCAGACGCATCGCCGCATACTCGGAAGGCGTCAGCATCACCTCGTCAATCATCGGGTTGCTGTTTGCAGCCAGCAAAATCGGCGACGAACCGCCCGCCGCAGGAGAGCCGGAAACCCTATCGACCCGCGCCGGATTGTTTTCCGCGACCACAAAGTTTCTGCTCGAAAGCAGGTTAAAGAGCAGCGAAAACGTCAGAATCAAGGACGTGACCGTGCCGACCGCATATGGCATAAAGCGAAACTGGAGCCAGCGGCGAAAGCTTTCCGAATAAATAAAAGGCTGTTTTTTCTGCGTCGTTTTGATTTCGACCGCGACGGCGTTTCGCACCGAATTTAATAAATCAATGGGAATTTCCGGACGCGACAAAACGCGCAAATCGTTTTGCAATGTTTGAAATTCGGCAATGCGCGCGCGACACAGAGGGCACGCGACGAGATGCGCGTCCAGGCGGGCGCGAACATTCTCGTCGAGCGTGACGTCACTATCGGCGTAAAACGCGATTGCTTCCTGTAAATCTTTGCAAGACATAAAAGTTAGTTCCAGGTTCAAGGTTTAAGGTTCAATGTTTAAGATTTCAACCTTGAACATTAAACTTTGAACTATTATCGGCGAATGACTGACCGACCCCGGCTGTTTTCCGGCTTGCGCCGGGAAACAACGCTTTCGTTCAGTGCGATTTTTCGGAATCGCTTCGCAGAGCCGGCGGCAATGTTTGTTGTTGTTGCTGGTCTATTTCAAATAATTGCCGCACGCGCTTTAAAGCTTTTCCGATTGACCGCGCCGAACCTTTCGTCACCCTCGACCCTTTTTCGTATGGCACCGATTTTCTGTCTTCAAAAGTGAAGCCGGGGCGGGTCAATCATTCGCTTCTTTATGTTCGAGGTTTAAAGTTTAAGGTTCAAAGTTTGCGAATCAACCTCGAACTTTGAACTTTAAACCTTGAACTATTGTCAA
>DATHBC010000585.1:0-5720 GCA_035296345.1 Pyrinomonadaceae bacterium
CTGCCGCGCAGGCAGTAAGCGGTCGCGCTGAATCCACCGACATTTTTCCCGGTTGAATTGGCGGTTTTTTCTTCGGTTTTATTGTTTGTAGTTTGGCTTTGCTGATTTTCGGTTACCGTAGGTTTGGCAACGCTTTTTTTGTCTTGTTGTTCTATTTGTAAAAAAACTTCCTGATGCGAATTACTCAGATCCGCTGAGATGGAAGTGGTGACTGCCTCGACTTGCGGTTGAAGGTAAAAAAGACTTACAATCAACGCGACCAAGCTGAAGAGGAACACGCTTCCTCTAGCTAGATTTTTCATTTATCAATTGCTCCTTTTCTGTTTTTCCCAGCCTAAACCCAAATAAGCTAAAAGCGTTTTCTTTTGTGAGAAAACACATCTGTAACAGCCGATTTGAGATGCGTAAAACTTAGGCTGAAGGGTTGTTGCGGCGGATGCCGCGAAAAGTGTCTACTTAGGACATTTATAAAGGTAGCACACTCAAAAGAAATTTGTCCAGCCCGTAAAAGCAATCTAATCTATCACTTACGAAACGGGCACGGAAAAAGCGGAGCAAAACTACTCTTTTTAATAGACTTAAGCGGATGAATGAGCGTATATTTCAAAAGCCATTTTTAGTTTGAAAAACGGAGAATTTAACCATTTATGGATGAACGCCGACAAGGAGAACGCTACCTGATTTCCTTTCCGATTCGGGTCGAATGGAAGACGGACGAAGGCAATGAAATCGTCGAAGAAGGCTTGACGGAGAACGTCGGGTTGAGGGGCGCGCTGGTGCATCTGCCGCGCAAGCTGCCGGCGGTCGGAAGCCGGGTCAATCTGATTGTCACGGAAAATCCGTCCGACCAGGTTTCGGTCACGGCGCATGTTCTGCGGCTCGAACGCAACGCCGCGCACCCGCAAGCCGCGCTCAGATTAACGGACGAAAGCGGCGATTGGGAAAAAAAGGTTTATCAATACGCGGCGGCTATCATCGCGGCGCAAAAACCCGACGAAGCCGACGATTGGAACTGATAAAAGTGGTAAGTGGTAAACGGTAAGTGGTAAGTTCGTTATTCGGCGTTCTTCACTTACCGCTTACCACTTACCGTTTACCACTAATTTATGAAAATTCTGGTTCTCGGCGCGGGTCGGATGGGCTGCGGCGCGGTTTATGATTTGATTCACAATTCGCCTGAAGTCGAATCGGTCACGGTCGCCGATTTCGATTTGGGAAAAGCCGTCGCGGCGGCGGAAAAAGTCGGCGGCAGCGGCAGAGTTTCGGCGACGCGCATAGACGTTTCCGATTATGCTTCGGTCGCCGAATTAATGCAGCCGCACGATTCGGCGATTTCCTGCGTTAATTACTGGTATAACGTCGAGCTGTCGCGGGCGGCGATTGAAACCGGCACGAATTTTTGCGATTTGGGCGGCAACAATTACGTCGTCGACGAACAGCTCGCGCTGGACGACGCGGCGAAAAACGCCGGAATCAGCATCATTCCCGATTGCGGTCTCGCGCCCGGGATGGTTTCTATTCTGGCGATGCACGGCGCAAATCGTCTTGACGAAATCGAGGAAATTCACATCCGCGTCGGCGGTTTGCCGCAGAATCCGCAGCCGCCGCTCGATTACCAGCTCGTTTTTTCGGTCGAAGGCTTGATAAACGAATACATCGAGGTCGCGCGCGTCATTCGCGGCGGCGAGATAAAGGAAGTCCGGTCGATGACCGAGCTGGAAAGCCTCTCGTTCGAAGGCTTTCCCGCGCTCGAAGCCTTTCAGACGTCGGGCGGGACTTCGACCTTGCCGGAAACTTTTCTCGGCAAAGTTCGCCAGTTGGATTACAAAACGATTCGCTACGGCGGGCATTGCGAAAAATTTAAAGCGATGATTGATTTGGGCTTGTGTTCGAGCGAGGAAATATCGGTCGATTACGCTAAGCTGACGCCGCGCAAGGTTTTCGCGGAGCTTTTGCAGAAACACCTGCCCGCCGACGAGCCGGATTACGTTTTGGTGCGGCTCGAATTCGCCGGAACGAAAAACGGCGAGCGGAAACAATTTCGTTACGACATCGTAGATAAATTCGACGCGGCGACCGGCTTGAGCGCGATGATGCGGACGACGGCTTTTCCGGCTTCAATCATCGCGCAGATGGCGGCGCGCGGCGAAGTTCTGCGGCGCGGCGCAACGCCGCAGGAGAAAGCGATTGACGCGGAAAAATTCGTCGCGGAGCTGGCGCGCCGGAATATCAAAGTCGCGGAGAGTTGACAGGAAGTTGACAGGAAGTTGCAGATAGTTGCAGATAGTTGCAGATAGTTAAAACAGTTGACGATGGCTGAAACTCGGAATCTGTATTTAACTTTCCGCAACTTCCTATCAACTTCCTGTCAACTTCCTGTCAACTTTCGGCAAACTTTTATGGTAATGAAAATCTTTCCGTGGCTCGTTCTGGCGATTCCGTTTCCGGCGCTGGCGTATTTTTACGATTCAATCGCGGCGGAGATTTTGATTTATCGAAGCTTTTTCGGCGACGGCGGCGAAACGGTTTTCGCGCCGAAATCGCCTTTCACGGTTTTTCGAGTCCCGCTGATTGAAGTCGTCTGCGCCGCGATGGTCGAAACGATGCGGCGAAAGTTTTCGCGCTCGGAAAGCGGTCTGATGACGGCTTCGATGTGGAATGTTTTGCTTTACACGGTCGCGTTTAAATCGCTTTTTCAGACCTTTGAATTTATCGCGTCTTTCGTTTACAAATCGCAGGCTTGCGCCGACGCTTTTCTCTACGCGACGATTGCGGCGGTCGCCGTCGGAATATTTTTAGCCGTCGTCAAATGCCGCGACATTTTCCGAAACTTTCGGCGCGAAGATTGGAAAGCTTCGCCGCGCGAAAAAATCATTCTGGGCGTTTCGCTTATTTCGTATCTGTTTCTGGCGGTTGCGCCGATGTTCGTTTATAAATCAATCTGAAAAATAGTTTTATGAAAAGGTTTATCAGGATTTTTCTCGGATTGCTCGTGCTCGCCCTGGTTGGGCTTTTGACTGTTTATATCGTTAATCTTCGCGTTAAATCCTACTCTAATCAGAGGTTGGAAACTTCAATCACGGAAATCCCGCAGGAAGAGCCGCCGCGCGTAGCAATCGTTTTCGGCGCGGGCGTCCGGAGCGACGGCTCGCCAAAGGACGCGCTTTACGACAGGGTTTTGACCGCCGTCGAGCTGTATCGCGCCGGTCGCGTCCGAAAGCTTCTGATGAGCGGCGACAACCCGGCGCACAATTACGACGAGCCGAGCGCGATGAAGCAGACCGCGATGCAGCTCGGCGTTCCCGAATCGGCTATCGTGCTGGATTTTGCGGGCAGGCGTACATACGATACGTGCTACCGCGCGAAAGAGATTTTCGAAGTGCGGAAAGCCGTTCTCGTGACGCAGGAATTTCATCAGGCGCGGGCGCTCTACCTGTGCAGTAATCTGGGCGTGGACAGCGTCGGCATCACGGCGAACCGCCGCAAATATCTGGGCGAAAATTACTGGGCGTTTCGCGAATTCTTCTCGGTTTTCAGCGCGTGGTTCGAGATGAATTTTCTGCCTTTCGAACCGATAAAAGGCGAGAAAGAGCCGATTCAGCCGTAAGCCGGGCAACACCGGCGATAAATATTTTTAAAACTTTTTCTCTTTTGAGAGCTTTTTCTCAAGCGCGGAATAATCCTGCTTTGAGAGCAACGCTCGGTAGTGACCGGATGCAGAAACAAGCTGCCCCGGACGGAGCTGATGGCGGCGACGGCGGAAATTAATCGTCGCCGCGAAAATAAAACGGCTTCCGATTTAAGCGGCAAGCCGTTTTATTTTAAAATCAGCCTTTATGAATTCAGGTTTAATGTTTTATCGTGAAGCCGCGCCCTCGACGGCGGTTTCGCATCTGATTTTATCTTTTTGGGAATTTGCCGTTACCGGCGACGAAATCGCCGCGCCGATTCAGCACGAGGTTTTTCCCGACGGCTGCGTGTCCGTGTTTTATCACCGGAACGAAAGGTTTAATATGCGGAGAGTTTTCTTAAGCGGTTTGCAGCCGGAATCAATAAAAGTTCCGGTTTTCGCGAGCGATGTTTATTGGGGAATGAGAATTTCGCCTGCCGCCTGCGCGCGCGTTTTGCGCACGAATCCGTCGAAATTTCAGACGAGAAACATGTGCGAGGCGAAGGATTTTCCGCATTTAACCGAAAATCTTCCGGAAAAGCTCGAAGCCTGTCAGGATTTCGCCGAAGCGGTTTCCGTTTACGAAAACCGCTTGAGAGAATTGAATCTCCAGCCCGAAGATTCTGATGAAAAGATAGCCGAAGCCATCGAAATCATCGAGGAAAATAACGGCGAAATCAAAATCGCGGCATTAGCCGACGCCGTAAATTTAAGCGCGCGCCAGCTTGAAAGACGCTTTAAAAACAGCTCGGGCTTGACGCCGAAACAATACGCGCGGGCGCGCCGCCTGCGGGCGACGGCGGTCAGCCTGCTGGAAAACGAAAATCTAAACTGGGCGCGCCGCGCCGCCGAAATGGGATTTACGGACCAGTCGCATTTAACTCGCGAATTCGTCTCCGTCACCGGGCGTTCGCCGAATTCTTTTGCCGAAAAGGTGAAACAAATCGAACACGGCGACCTCATTTGAGGAATTTTGAATCGGGTCGATTTCATTCGAAACTCAAAACTTTTCCGAGGTGTCGCAAATTTACAAGACGCCGCGCGCAATTTCCGCGACAATCGCTTTTGCGGTTTTATTTGTGTTTTTTAAGGAAAATTTATGTTGAAAAAAATCAGTTTGGTCGGGATTTTTGTTTTCGCTTTCGCTGCGATTGGTTTCGCGCAGGCAACGCCCCATGCGGACGCCCAACGCGCCGAGATGAAGAAGCTGGACGGCTTAGCCGGTCAATGGAAAGGCTCGGGCTGGATTCAGCAGCCGGACGGGAAACGCGAGACTTTTACCGGAACGGAAACCGTGCAGCGAAAGATTGACGGCTTGGCGCTGCTCGTCGAAGGCAAATTCAGCAACGCCGAAGGCAAGGTTATTCACGAAACGCTCGCCGTGCTCGCGTTTGACCCGCGAGCGAAAGGCTATCGTTTTCGCACCTATCTCGCCGGCGGAATGAGCGGCGAGCACGATTTCAAATTGCTTGCCGGCGGCGGCGGCTACGAATGGGGCTTTCAGTTTCCGACGGGCAGCGTTCGCTATATCATCAAAACGACCAATGACGTTTGGCTTGAAACCGGCGAGTTTTCCAGAGACGGGAAAACGTGGATGAAGATTTTTGAGATGAAGCTCGAAAAGGTTAAGTAAAAACTAAAAAGGCTTCTCTGATTTCGAGAAGCCTTTTCGCCATAATTATTTTAACTGAACAAGATTGCCTTAACTAAAAACGCCGATCAGACGCGGATTCGATTTTTTCTGTAAAAGCTTGCGCATCTTTAAACGCGCTTTGTGCAGCTGCGATTTCGACGTGCCGACCGAGATTCCCAAAATCCTTGCGACCTCTTCGTGTTCGTAGCCTTCGACATCGTGCAGCACGAACGCGCTTTTGTAACCGGGCGGCAATTGTTCAATCGCTCGTTTCAGAGCGATGCGGTCAAGCACCGGCATCTTCGATTGATTCTCGGTTCCCGGCACGATTTGTTCGGGCATCTCGCCGTCATCGCTCGTTTTTTCATTCTTTACGCTGCGCCGCCGAAAGTGCATCAAAACCTGATTGACCGTCAA
>DATHBC010000586.1:0-2791 GCA_035296345.1 Pyrinomonadaceae bacterium
GCGACGGGTTCAGGATAACGAGCTTCAAGCCCTTGCCGTCGAAATTTTCGAGCGCCGTGCGTTCCTGGTAATATTTCGAAGCGTAATAAGCCCAGCGCGAGATGATTTCGACGGGCGGCGGATAAGTCTCGTCCAGAATCTCCTCGGTTTCCGAAACGGCAATCGTCCCGCTCGACGAAGCCAGTAGGAAAGTTTTTACGCCCGCTTCCTTCGCCGCCTCGCACAAAACGCGCGTTCCCTGCACGTGAATTTTATTCATCAATGCCGCGTCCGCGTTATCGCGCGAGACTTTTCCCGCCAGATGATAAATCGCCGAAACGTTTCTGACGGCGACGGCGACGTCTTCCCTGCTCGTCACCGAACCTTCAGCCGCTTCGACGCCCGCATCTTTCATCCACGCCGGGACTGACGAAGCCATCACGCGCAGATTTTTTTCGCCGGCGGCTAAAAACTGCCCGACCAGGTGCGCGCCTAAAAATCCCGTTCCGCCGGTGATTAAAATTTTCTTTTCGGTTTTCGCTAAAGCTTTTGTTTTTTTCGTCGCCATTTATTTTGTTTTGCCAATCTTCCGCATTTCAACCCAGCCGCTGCAACGTGAGTCAGGAACAAGTGTAAAAACTATTTCCCGGTTCCTGACTTTTGAAGAAGATTTTTTTAATTTTATGATAGCGATACTCACGGCAAAATAATTTGATTTAGCTCTAATCATATATTTTCCCGCGGCGAAATTTTGCATTTCAAATCTTCCATTTTCATCCGCTTTTATTTCGGCAAGAATCACTTCGCCTTCTTCCAAATTCCTGTAAATTTGAACCAGCGCATCCGGAACCGGCGTGCCGTCTTCAGCAATTACCTTTCCGTAAATCGCTTTCGCTTTTATGCTGGAAATATCTACGGTACAGGTCAAAGCGTCACCGGAACACAGGAACAACAAAATAATAGAAACCAAAATTCGCATAGTTTTTATTCATCGATTACCGGCTGTTGTTTTCGCGTTTTTCTGCGCTCGGCGCGCCATCGTTTGCGCGTTGCCGCGACGTCGAATTTGTCGCGGCGACCGTCGCGCAGGTTTTCGATTTCGTGCTGGACGCGAGCCGCGACTAAACGATAGGCTTCGGTGTTCGGGACGCCTTTGACCATTTCCGCCAGTTCTTCGTATTCGAGAAAACGCCCGATTTTCGCGCCGATTTCCGCGCCGATGCTTTGCGCTTTCGGAATCGTCGCGCCCTTCGGAAAGGCTTCGAAAGTTCCCCACAGGTAGACGGGCAGAATGCCGACTTTATTATTTAAAGCGAGATAGCCGATAATCGGTTTAAATTCGGCTATCTGACCGGAAACCTGCCGACCGCCTTCCGGGAAAATCAGCGTGTTGTAGCCCTCGTTTAAAATCTGCGTCACGTGGCGCAGGGATTGGCGCAGGCTGCCCGTGCGCTCAATCGGGACGAGCGTCGTGAAGTTGTTCATATAGGCGCGTTTATATTTCGTGTCGAACCAGTAATCGGCAGCCGCGACGGCGACGGTTTGTTCCGCCACGTCGTCGCCGAGCGCGTATTTTACCAAGCCCATATCCAGGTGCGAGGCGTGATTGGCGGCGACGATGAAATTCGTGTGCGGCGGCACGTTCGATTCGCCTTCGACTTTGGTCGTCAGAACGTTGTTGTAGAGCGTGTTTTGAGCGAGGCTGACCAGTTGATTTCCGACGCGCCGGACAATCGAAGGAATAAAAAGCTCGTCTTCTTTTTTCTCTTCCGTCCGCGGTTCGTCGGCGATTTTTTTGGATTTATCGACGCGCTGGACGGCGGTCAAAAGCTCGCGCACCGATTGGACTTCGTTGAGCGTATCGGGCGAAAGAACGCGCCCGCCCGCGTCTTCGACCGCCGCCTGCAATTCGACGAACATCAAGCTGTCAAAGCCCAAATCGGCGAGCTTGTCGTCCATCGCGACGTCCGCCAGCGGGCGATTGGAAACGCTGGCGACGATTTTGCGCAGCCACAGAACGTTATCGTCACTTCTGGATTCGGCGACGGCTTTCGTTTTCCGGCGCGCTTTTTCTTCGAGATTCTGCAGAAACTCCACGACTTCCGGTCGCTTGACTTTGCGCGTCGCCGTGCGCGGCAGCTCGAACGGCGTCAGGTGCAAAACCTTGACGCGCTTGGGGAAAGGAAGCGAGGCGGAAATTTCGCGAAAATGTTCCTCGACTTTTTTGTTCGTTTCCGCCCGGCTCAGCGCAATGTCGTATTCGTAATCGGGCACGACTAAAGCCGAGATTTTTTCGCCGCCGTCTTCGTCGGGCAAACCGACGACCGATAGTTCCTTGACGAAAGGCGATTTTCCGTATAAATCCTCGATTTCGTCCGGGTATATGTTTTTGCCGTTCGAGTCGATAATCACGTCTTTCGAGCGCCCGACGATGTAGAGATTCCCGTCCTCGTCGAGCTTGCCCAAATCGCCCGTGCGCAGCCAGCGGTCATGCAGAACGGCTTCGGTCGCCTCCTCGTTGTTGTAATAGCCGAGCATAATGTTCTGCCCGCGCGCCAGAACTTCGCCGACGCCGTTTTCGTCCGGGTTGTTGATTTTGACTTCGATGCCGGGCAAAGGTTTGCCGACGCTTCCGCGCAGCAATTTATTTCCCGGGCGGGCGACCGTCAAAACGGGCGAAGATTCGGTCAAGCCGTAACCTTCGAGAACGGTGAAACCAAGCCCGTGCAAATCTTTCTGCACTTTTTCGCTCAAAGCCGAGCCGCCGGAAATCAGGTAACGCATGCGCCCGCCCATTCCCTGATGAATCGGG
>DATHBC010000587.1:0-4026 GCA_035296345.1 Pyrinomonadaceae bacterium
TAGTACCACTCCGAACGTAACGAGCGTTTCCGGCAACCACAACATCAGCAATCTGGTTTACGTCAACAACGCTAATTATTAGCGCCGCGCGTCGCGGATTTAACCGGCGCGAAGCCTTCGCTTCTTGGTTCGTCCGGTTAGTCAAACAGCAAGGGGTTTTATCAGCCCGGTATGAAAAGTAAAAAGAAAAAAACTTATCTCAGCGCCGCGACGAGCAAACAGCGGCAGCCGCAGCGGCAACGCCGCGAAAAGGGAAAAACCGGAACGAAAAACCGCGAGGGCGGTTTTTCGTTAGTCGAAGTCATCATCGCGATGATTATTTTGCTGGTCGCCCTGCTCGGCGTTTTTCTTACTTTTACTTACGCCGTCAATTACAATGCCGGAAACAATTCGCGCGCGCAGGCGCTTTCGATTTTGCAGCAGGAAGTCGAGCTTCTGCGCAGCGCCAAATTCACGCCCGGCGTGACCGATGAAGTATTAAAAGGCGGAACGAAAACACCGAAAATTATAACTTCGGCTGACAACAGCCGTTTTCGCGTCCAGATTGTCGTCGACGACGACCCGTCGACGCCGAACGACGTCGACGTCGATACGACAAAGACTTTAAAGGAAATAACCGTGACCGTCACCAGCGAAAGCCCGACGCCCGGCTGGCAGACGGCGGTTCCGGCGACAGTTTTTCTCAGACGTGTGAGGTCAAACTAAAGGAATCAGTTAAAAAATGAAAACCGCCTGCGACCAGAAACAGAAAGGCTTTTCGCTGCTTGAGCTGATAATCGCGATGACTATCACGCTGATACTGATGGCGATTGCCGCCACGCTGTTTAGCGGCGCAATCGGCACGCGCGCCAGAGAAAGCCGCCGCACCGACGCGCTGACGTCGGCGCAAGCCGCGCTGAACGTGATGTCACGCGAAATTGCCAATTCCGGTTACGGGCTGACGAACAACGGAATCGTCAGCACCGATTCCGGACAGCAGCGGCTGCGTTTTCGCTCGAACGTCGTCAATACGAACGGCGTCACGTGCGACCCGGGCGAAGACGTCACGTATTTTTACGATGCGACCACGCGCTCGATTGTCAGATACGACCGTTTTCCGGAGACTGTTACGAATTGCAGCGCGGCGACGGGCGAAACTTCGGTCGTCGTCAATCGAATCAGCAACGTGACTTTTCAGTATTTCGATTACACGGGCAGCAACTCGACGCCGACCGTCGTGACGACGCCGACGCTCAACACGAGCCGCGTCAGAATCACGGTCACCGTCCAGCTCGACCAGGTTCAAGGGCAGCCCAACAATCAGACCGTGACGTTTACGTCGGACGTAACTTTGCGAAATTCCGATTATATGCTGAATCAATATTGATTGATTCAGGCGGCGTGCGAATTGAAAATTTACGGATTGAAAAATATTGATTTCTTTCTTGAGACGATATTTGTAAAGGAGAGCCGTTATGGAACAACAGGAAAAAACATTGCAGACCGGGAAACGCGACCGCTCAGGCGAGCGCGGCGCGGCGCTGGTGATGGTTTTGATGATTGCGTTTTTGCTGCTCGTGGCGAGTGCCGCGCTGCTTCTGGAATCGTCGATGAACACGGCAAACGTCACCGATTCGGTCGCCGAGCAGCAGGCTTATTATGCGGCTGAAAGCGGCATTCAATCGGCGCTGGACGTGCTGCGCGGAAATACGGCGGCTAACGAGCCGATTACCTCGGCGCTTAATCAGCCGCCAGCCGGTGCGGGCGGCGAAGAATGGGCTTGGGTAAATCCTCTGAGCTGGATTGAAACCAGAGCGAGCGCACAGGTGAACCCGGCTCCGACCCCGACGCCCGACCCGCTCCACAGCAAAATAGATTTTCGCAAGGCGGTCACGCTTTCCACTTCAAACTATTCGACCGATACCGCCCCGTCGCCGCGCCTGTCGCGCTGGCTCCAATACAATTACACGCCGCCCGGACAAAGCGTGCCCGACCGCATAACAATCGGCAAGGGCACTTACCATCCCGATACCGGAATGGCGTACAGTCTCAGGGTATACGACCCGGACCATACGGGCAATTCGATTTCGTATAACACGATTGGGCGCATCGAGCAGTCGGACGGCACGTTAGCCAACAGCCCCAGAACCGTTAGCTCGGGCGGAAATTCGGTAACCTTTTCATACGTTCCCGCCACTCCTTCGCCGCAAACCGTGACGATTACTTCCGACGTAGCGGATACGCCTCTCGGCACTTTTCGGATGAGTTATTCCGGCGACGGCAACGGTCTGACGTTTTCCGAGCCAATCCTTTTCGAAATCGTCCTCAATATGATTTCGCCCTATCAGACGACCAAGGTCATTCGCGGCGCTATAATGCCGAGCGGAACGATCAAAGCCGACTCGGCGGGCATGTATATTTTATACGATTCGCAGCTATTTACGATGATGGGAAGCTGGGTTACGCTCAAAAACGTCAGCTACGTCAATACGCCGTCCGCGATCCCGCCGGTAATCGGGTATAAAATGCTGCTGACCGCGCCGCCGAATAGCACGGGTACTGCGGGCGAAACGCCCATCAACGTTTCGATGACCCCGACCGAGCCGACCAGATTGGTAGTTCGCTCAGTCGGCTACGGTCCGCGCGGCGCGCGCAAGGAATTGGAAACCATCGTGCAGAAAAATTTCTTTAACGGTTTGTCGGCGCCCGCGACCTTGACGCTCGTCGGACCGAAAGCGAAAACCGGCTCGCCGAATTTTTTGTTCGAGCCGGGCAGTTCGCAAAACGTCACTTATTCGGGCGACGACGTCGTTTCGAATCTTGTAATTCCATCAATCGGCACGAACAACAGCGATAATCTGGGAA
Organism: Pyrinomonadaceae bacterium; assembly: GCA_035296345.1. Classification (GTDB taxonomy): domain Bacteria; phylum Acidobacteriota; class Blastocatellia; order Pyrinomonadales; family Pyrinomonadaceae; genus JALZHR01. The sequence continues at coordinate 2,845 of DATHBC010000587.1, forward strand.
CAGTCGAGAGAGAGGTTTTGTGCGGCAAGCGCTGTAAATCCGACATTGCAGGTTTTCCGGCTAACGTCAGCGACGAGATGCCGCTCTGGCTGCAAAGCGCCAAAAACCTGGACGAAACGATTGAAAATCTGAAGCTCGTCGCCCAGGCATCAGGACGTTATTACCCGGCGGGACAGAGTCCGCCGAACTTCGGCGATAACGTCAATGCCAAAGGAATTACTTTTGTTGACGGCGATGTCAGGCTGAGCGGCGCGGGCGGCGGGATTCTGGTTTGCACCGGCAAGCTGACGCTCGACGGGGCTTTCGACTTTAACGGGTTGATAATCGTGAGCGGAGCCGAAGGCGTCCGCCGCAGCGGCACGGGCAACGGCGAAATTCACGGAAATATGGTTGTCGCCCCTTATAACAAAAATGACCTGGTCGGCGGTTTTCTCCCGCCGCAGTTCGACACGCGCGGCGGCGGTAATTCCGAAATGCGCTACAACTCCAGCGCCGTCGCCAACGGAATGCTCGCCGTCAGCAATTTCGTGCAGGGCGTGGCTGAAAAGTAAACGTTCTCGTCCGCCAGCCCGATACAATCCGGTAAAAGGAAAAAGTCCGACCGACAAATCGGCTGTCCGCTCAGTATTTTGCTCGCTCACGGCTTTTTCCTTTGGTTTTTCTTCAACCTTCAAAACTAAAATAATATGAATTTCAGAGCGTATTTATCGCTGCCGACCGGCGCGGTCTTTCTCGCCTTCTGCTGCTTTTTCGCCTCGTGCGCCAGAAAAGAGAAAGCCGTGCTGGATTTGCACATCGAAGAAAAAGTCATCCAGGTCAAACACGACGAGGTGGTAATAGACGATTCCGATTTGGAAAATATTTCGAACGCTGGGCAAAGCTCGCAGACCGCGCCGCAAAAGTTGAGCGACTTTTCGGAAGTTACGGTCATGTACGACGGCTTTGGCAATAAACTGGAAAGACGCTTTTTCAGAGGACATCCGCGTCTGGACACGGTTATCGTCAAAACCACCGCCGACGGGCGACGCGAAATTATGATTTACGGTCAGAACGGCGAGCGAAAAACAATCGACGGCGAGCTCGGCAATCGCCTGCTGACCGCTTCGGCTGACGAGATAGCCAACGCGGCGAAAATTTATGAAACCAGACCGGACAGAAGCCGCATGATAACCATCGCCGGCG
>DATHBC010000588.1:0-1679 GCA_035296345.1 Pyrinomonadaceae bacterium
CGCCGAAGAAAAAGAAACCCGAGCCGCAGCCGCCGCCGGCTTAAAATTACGAATTACGAATTACGAATGAAGGAAATATTCTGATAACAACTTGAATGTTTCTTCCAATTCGTAATTCGTAATTCGTAATTAATCTTGCGGCTGTCCGATTAGCTCGACAATCATCCGGTTTGCGGCAAACAGAACCCGCTGGTAACTTTCGTCGGCGGCGTAAGGGCGGACGGCGACGGTCGCGCCTTCGCGCGTGACTTCGAGAATGCCGACTTCCGGCGCGGGCGTTTTTAAAACTTCAGGCATCGCCGCCAGCTGCGCGCTGATTTTTTCCATTATTTCAATCGGATTCTGCTGCGGCAAAAGCGTCAGCTTCGTGTCGATGCGGCGCAGGTCGTTGGCGGAATGATTTTGAATATTATCGTTAAAAATCTTGTTGTTGCCGACGTAAACGATAGTTTTGTCGCTGGCGTGAATGGTCGTCAGAAACATCCCGATTTCCGATACCGTTCCCGTCACGCCCGCCGTCGTCACGCTGTCGCCGACCTTAAACGGGCGCAGCGCGACCAGAAAAACTCCGGCGGCGAAATTCGAGAGCAATCCGCCCCAAGCCGTGCCGATTGCCAAGCCGACGCCAGCCAGCAGCGCGGCAAAGGATGTCGTCTCGAATCCGAAATAGCCTAAAATGGCGATAAACAGCCCGATGTGCAAAAGGACGGAAACCAGCGTGCCGATATATTTGTTCAGTGTCGGTTCGGGAATCGACGCCTCCACCGCACGGCGCACCAGCCTGACGATTATGCCGATCACCCAGCGCCCGATAAACAGCCCCGCCAGCGCGCCCAGAATCTTTAAACCGAAAGCCATGCCGCTCGTGCTCAGATAGTCGATAACTAATTGCATATTCATAATGTTTCTCCGAAATTCTGGGATTGTAAAATAAAGCGCGCATTAAGTCTAAGTCGAACGCCGCTCCGGCGCGAAATCAGGAATTTTTCACCGAGCTGCCGCTTGCCGCCGACGATTCGCCTTAAGTCGGCTAACCAATGCAAAATGCAAAATAAGGTTTCTTCCTAATATTTTGCATTTTGCATTTTGCGTTTTGCGTTTATTCAAGTAGCATTTCCTTACCAACGAACGGACGGCAATGGAACTTGACGAAAATGCAAAACGAGCGGTGCACGAGCTGGGCGATGCCATAAACTCGGCAATCGAAAAATCCGAGCGCGTGCTCGAAGCCATCGAACGCCTGCGCGAGCTGGGTTACGAGCCGAATTTATCGCTCAAACTGGAAATCGGCTTGTTGGAAATCGGTCTCGATTCCGACGCCGGGCAGGACAACCGCGACGATTCTTCGCGCGAAATATCGCTGAAACTGACCGACGAGGATTTGCGCACGCTCCGCAGCATGAAAATCAGATTGGAATAGCGGCGAGCGGTAAACGGTCAGCGGTAAATTCGTTATTTCCCAATCGTAATTTACCGCTGACCGCCTGCCGCCTGCCGCGTACCGTTTACCACTCTCTTGAATTATTTTAATTATTTCTCAGAAATCGAGGAAGCTTTTAACCGCCGCCGCGGAAAATATCTGTTTTTAAGCCCGCTCGACTGGGCTTTGATTGAGTCGTGGCAAGAGCGCGGCGTGCCGCTGCACATCATCCTGCGCGGCATCGAAAAAGTTTTCGACG
>DATHBC010000589.1:0-1516 GCA_035296345.1 Pyrinomonadaceae bacterium
TTCCGAGATCAATCGAATTTAAATAATCCATCGCCGCGCCGAGTCCGATGTTGGCGGCGATTGCAGGAGTTCCGGCTTCAAATTTTTCGGGAATCGGCGCAAACGTCGTTTTCTCGAAGCTGACGGTGCGAATCATCGAGCCGCCGCCCTGAAACGGCTGCATTTTGTCTAAAAGTTCCTTTTTGCCGTAAAGCACGCCGCTGCCGGTCGGCGCAAACATTTTGTGACCGGAAAAGGTGTAAAAATCCGCGTCCAAATCCTGCACGTCGACGCGAAAATGCGGAACCGCCTGCGCGCCGTCAACCAGCACGGGAACGCCGAATTTGTGCGCCGTCGCAATCATTTCCTTAACCGGCGCGACCGTCCCGATTGAATTGGCGACGTGCGCGACGGCGACCAGTTTCGTGCGCTCGTTCAAAAGATTTTCGTATTCTTCCAGAACAAGCTCGCCCTTTCGATTCAAAGGAATCACGCGCAGGCGCGCGCCTTTTTCCTCGCACAGCATCTGCCACGGCACGATGTTCGAGTGATGCTCCATTCCGCTGATGATAATCTCGTCGCCTTCCCTGACGAATTTTCGCCCGTAGCCGTGCATCACCAGATTCACGCCCTCGGTGCAGCCGCGCACAAAGATACATTCGCGCGCTTCCGGCGCGTTGATAAATCTTTTCACTTTTTCGCGCGCGCCTTCGTAAGCGTTCGTCGCAAACTGCGAAAGATAATGCACGCCGCGATGCACGTTCGAATGTTCTTCCTGCAAATATTTCGAGCCGCGCTCGATAACCAGGTTCGGAACCTGCGACGAAGCCGCGTTGTCCAGATAAGCCAGAGGCTTGCCGTTCACCGTCTGCGATAAAACGGGAAAATCTTTCCTGATTTTTTCAACGTCCCAATTGTTCATTTCTTTTACTGCTGTCATTTCAATCCTCGATTGCTAACGCAACTTTCAATGCTTCGTTTAATTCCTTTAATTTTTCCTGCGATAGACTTCCGATAAAATCTGTCAGAGTTGTTTTTTGAAAACTGACCAATTCATCACAATAAACACAACTGTCGTGCTTCAAGTCTTCCTTTACGCCGACCTCAACCTGAGTCTCCAAATCACCGCAATGTGTATAAATCGGGGCGCAAATAACGGTTGAAAAATTTGAATCAATCGCTACCTGACGGCTGACAACGACAAACACACGAAAGCGTTTCAGGTCGCGTGAAGTAGGTTTATAGATTCTGTAAAGGTCGCCCCGTTTCACCAGCTCACCTGTTGATATTCGAGAACGTCTAACGCTTCTTCATTTAATTTATCGGCATTGGCGTTGATAAATTCAAGTTCGCGTCGGTCGCGTTCCGCGCGTGATTTTTTCTCCAGAAAATCACGCAGAGCCGATTCGACAATCTCCGAACGCTTATGTTTTTTTCCCGCCAAAGCGTCAACTTTCATCAACAATTCTTTCGGCAATGTTACTGATGTTCTGACTCTCATATTTTTAAATTCTTACGCCTCTAAATTCGCGTGCAA
>DATHBC010000590.1:0-12859 GCA_035296345.1 Pyrinomonadaceae bacterium
CCGGAGGCGAGAATCGACGCGTGACCGACGTTCGTGCCGTCAATCGTCATACTTTTCGTAATCAAGACCGCTCCGAAACCGCCCGGGTCGAGCGCGTTCATCTCGCCGCCGCCGGCGGTTTTACTGATGGCTCCGGCGAAGGTGCGGCACGGTGCGGTGCGGCTGCACGGATTGGCGTCGTCGCCGACGCCGGAAACCCAGGTGCGCGTGGCTTGCGCGCCGGCAATTACGGTAAGCGAAAGAGTAAAGACGAAAATCGTCAGCGCGCTGCCGAGCAGCTTTGATATGTTTTTCATTAGCAGGCTTTCCTTTTTATGTAGATTTGAATAGAAATTAAAGAAGCCGCCGGTGAACGCGGCGGCTTTTCCAATATAGCAGATACAAATCAAATGTTTCAACAAGTTTCTGCGGGCGTTTCCTTGCGCGCGTCGAAAGCGACAACTGTCCCTTCCGAAGGCGATGCTTTAAAACGGCAGACAAAAAGTCCCGACCGCGAGGAGGGCAAGCGGTCGGGACTGGCAGTTAGCTTCAATTTCCCGTTTGAAGCTAAAATTATTCAAAGCAACCGTTTGATGTTTAACAATCGATTAGTGTTGCTTTTCCGGGAAAGAGGCTGAAGGCGTTAATGCCGTTCAGCCTCTTTCGCTTGTTTTATTGAGCCGGAATCGGGATGTCGCCGTTTAAGCCGAAGAATCTGGCTTCAAAGGCTCCGTCGCTGCTGCGCAGGATATACCACGCGCCGTCAGCTTTGCGGAACACGGCGATGTCCATTTTACCGTCCTTGTCGTAATCGCCCGCTACGGGCATGTCGGTACTGATGCCGAACTGGACAGCGTGGAACTGGTCGTTCGAGCTGTTGACGCGATACCAGCTTCCCGTCGACGGGCGATAAACCGTCAGGTCGTCTCTGCCGTCGCCGTCGAAGTCACCCGCGATGGGCAAGTCTTCGCTGACGCCGAAGTGCAATCCGCGGAACTGTCCGTCACGGCTGCCGAGCCAGTACCAGTCGCCGACGTTCGGACGGAAGACCACGATGTCCGTTTTACCGTCGCCGTCGAGGTCAGCCGGAACAGGCTTGTCGCCGTTTTGTCCGAACTGGACGATGGTATAACCGGCGTCGGTCGAGCGCCTGATGTACCAGTAACCGTTGCTTGGACGGAAGACCGCTAAATCCTGCAAGCCGTCGCCGTCGTAATCGCCGCGAACCGGAATATCCGTGCTAAGTCCGAACTGTTCGGTCGTCTGACCGCCGTCCGAGCTGCGCTTGATGTCCCAGATGCCCGCGCCGCTGGCGTTGCTGCGGTAAACAGCCGCGTCGGAGCGTCCGTCGCCGTCGAAGTCGCCGGAGACGAGCTTGTCGTTCGCGCCGCCGAAAATCGTGGCGCTAAAGCCGGTGCTGTTCTGGATATACCACGCGCCGTCGGTCGGGCGGAAAACAGCCATATCGACAACGCCGTCGCCGTCAAAGTCGCTGCTTCTCGATTGATTGCGGATTACGCCGCGCACTTCGTTCGGATTAGCCGCGCTGCCAAAGACCGCATACCACAATCCCGCGCGAATCTGCTGAACCTGTGCCGGGGTCACGTTGAAAGTCGCGTTCAGATTTCCCTGCGTGCCGCCGATTGTGCCGAAGTCGTAGACGACGGCTCCGCCGATGTCAGTCAGGATTCTGGCTGAGGTCTGCTGGCTCGACAGATTGAATTCGCCCGTAACCTGTGCCTGCGTTTCAGCGGCGTTCAGGAAAATCTTGAGTTCGCCGCGGCTGCCGTTGTTCACCGTGCTGCTCAGGTTGCCTTCAAAGTATCTGCCCTGTGCAGGCGACGGTGAAGGTGACGGAGACACTGACGGCGACGGAGACGGCGAAACGTTCGGCGACGGTGAAACAGTCGGCGAAACAGACGGCGAAGGTGACGGCGAGCCGGTCGGGCTCACGCTCGGACTCGGTGAAGGACTCGGGCTGGCACCGGAAAAGATTCCGCTTAAAATAGCCGAGCTGCCGTTATAAATGATAATCGTCGAACCGGCGGTGATAACCGGAACGTTGTGTCCATCGTCGCTGCGAAGTCTGAGTCTGCCTTCGCCGCCGCTGATGAACATCTGTCCGACCGTCGCGTTATTAACGACGACGTTCAGCATTGTGCCGCCCGGCAGATTGACCTGGCGCACGCGGATTTCGAGCTCGCGGCGGCTGCTGTGCAGCTCGTATTGAGCAAAACCGTTCGGCAAAACGCCGTTCAGCGTCGGTCCGGTCAAACCGGCAAACAAATCTCCGTTATTGCCCGGCGACGGCGATACGGTCGGCGAGACGCTCGGAGAAACGGTCGGCGAAACGCTGGGAGAAACAGTCGGGCTGACGCTCGGCGAGACCGTAGGCGAAACCGACGGGCTGGCAGACGGCGAGACTGACGGCGAAACGCTCGGCGAAACTGAAGGGCTGACGCTCGGCGAAGCGGTCGGGCTTCCGGTCGGCGAGCCTGACGGTGAAGGCGACGCCGTCACAATGCCGAAAACGCCGGAAACGACGGTCGTGTTTCCGTTCATCACCGCAATCGGATTTCCGTTGCTGGCGGGCGGAACGTTCTGACCGTTATTCGTGTCGAGATTGAGAAATGCGCTGTTGAACTGGTTGACCGTCATTTGTCCGACGACCGCGTTGTTCAGCACAACGCTTAAAACCGTTCCCTGCGGCAGATTGACCGATGTCGCCTGCACTTCGAGGCGACGTCTGCCGTCGTCTTCCGTGCGATGTTCGGCAAATCCAGCCGGGGTCACGCCGTTGATGGCGGGTCCGGTCATCGAAGCCCGAATCCTGATGTCATCGCTCAACATCAGCTCATCAGCCTGGACGACCGTTTTATTTAAAGCGAACGGCAGGATTACCCACGCCAGCGCAAACATCAGCACCCATGCATTTTTCAGCAGCCGGTTGCGCTTTTTTGTTCCTTCTTGTTTCATAATCATTTGATACCTTCCTTAGCTACCTGTTTAATTCTTGTCTATCTTTTTTGAATGCCTTTAAAGCCGATTAATTCGCTTTGAGATATGGCTTTCTGCTATACAGTGTCGGATATATTTGGAAAAAGACAATTTTGATGAAAACTTTCAAATAAAAAGCCAACCGCTTTCGATTGGCTTTTAAATTATTGTTCGCAAAGCGCGGAAAACTTATTCAGGGCAGACTTCCCGGTCAAACGGATAACAATTTTCATTACCCGTCAGCGCGCAGTAGGCATCGACTCTGGTGGTTTCCATACGAATGTTTCGCGATTGCACCGTGCAGTCCCATTCATAACCGAATTCCTCGATGTTCTCGACTACCTGTTCAAACGTCAGATTCGGCTGATTGGATTTTATTAACGCGGCGATTCCCGCCACAATCGGCGCAGCCATCGAAGTGCCCGACCACATGGCATAACGCCCGCCCGGAACGGCGCTGATAATTTCTTCGCCCGGCGCGACGGCTCGCACCCAGCGGTCTTCGCGGTCGTTGATAACATGAGCCATCGTCGAAAATGATGCCAGCCTGTCGTAGCGCGTGCTCGCGCCGACGCTGATCAGATTATCGTCAATGCCGTTCGGGTCGTCCGTTCCCGCGACAAAGCCGCGCTCGGCTGCCGGAAAGATTCTGTCCGCGCCGTTATTAATCTGCCCGCCGTTGCCCGCTCCGGCAACGACTAAAAGCTTTTTATTATTAAGCTCGGGAAAAGACTGCTCGCCCGGAACGACCACATCGTCGCAGCCGTTTAATAAATCGCGGATAAACCTGTTGCTCTGCGGGGTGAAATCTTTCGGATAACCGAAACTTACATTAATCACGGTCGCGCCGTTGTTCGCCGCGAAAATCAGCGCGTCCTTAAAGCGCCAGAGGCTTCCCTCGCCGTTTGTGTCCAGAACGCGAATCGGCATAATTTTGGCGTTCGGCGCGGTCAGCGCGATAATGCCCGCGACGTGCGTTCCGTGCCCGTAAACCGAATCCTGGCGGAAATTGCCGACTTCGCTAGGGTTATTATCGTTATCGACGAAATCGTAGCCGGGCACCAGCCTGCCGGCGAAAGCCGGATGACTTAAATCGATTCCAGTGTCTAAAACCGCAATCGTCATGCCCTGCCCGGTTGAAATGGCATGAGCCTCGCGAAGCTTTATCACGTCGGGAAAATACTGGCTGTTGTAGCCTTTCACGCTGCCGCCGATTGCCCACGAGCGTCCGATTGCCCACGAGCGTCCGAGCGTCCAGGGCAGCCCGTGCCGTTCGACAACATCTATTTTTCTGTGAACTTCCGCTTGAAAAACGCGCGCGTCGGCTTGCATCTGAGCGGCAATCTGGACGGTCGGCAGATTGGTGAGAGAGCGGTTGATTTTCATCCGGTAGGTCGGCGGAGTTCCGACGCTTCCCAGAGGCGCGGAAAAAAGATTGTATTGCGCGGCGACTGCGGCTAAATCGTTTTGATTATTAGGTTTCAGGTCGAGCAGAATCTCGTCCGGCACGCAGTTGCAATTTTCGTTCTGCGCAGAGCTTATGCCGGAAACAGTGAAAATAGAAAGCAATATAAAACACGCTTTCAGCCATTTTTTTTCGATAAACCTATTCATTATTGCCTCACAAAATCAAATCACTTCAGTCATTTCGCCTATGACACAGTGCATTGAATTTTACCGAAAAGACAAATCGGCAAAAAAATTTTCGCTGCTTAAATTTCGTTCGGGCTGTGGGTGTTTATTTACCTATCAGGGCGAATGGCGACCAGAAATACGGGTGAGCGTTTTGCCTGATGAAGGTGCATTGAGCGATTTGTAAAGATTTAGATGGTGAATTACCCGTTCCGAGTTGTGTGTAAAATTCGCGCATCAGCTCGGTTGTCGCCGCGTCGTTGACCGTCCAGAGGCTCAAGAGCAGAGACCGCGCGCCCGCCGTCAGAAATCCGCGCGCCAGACCCAGAATTTCGTCGCCCGCGAAAATTTCGTTCAAGCCCGTCTCGCAGGCGCTCAGCGTCACCAGCTCGGCGTTTAGACGCTGCGAGCAGATGTCGCGGACGGTTATCCAGCCGTCGGCTAAATGCAGGCTCGAAAACAGAGGATTTTCCGGGCGAAACTGCCCGTGACAAGCCAGGTGCAGAGCGTCGAACTGCGGCGCGTTTTTCGTGTAAGCCTCGAAAGTCGCCGCCGCGCCGGAAAAGCTTTTCGCTTTCGGGAAAATTTTTTCGAGCGTTTCGATTTCGCGCGTGACGAGCGGAATTTTCTCGTCGGCAAAGCCAATCAATAAAGCGTTTTTGATTTTCCGCGCAGGCTTCTGCTCTAAAAACTGCCGCACGGTCGCGCTCGGCGCGTAAGCGACGCGGCGCGTCTCAATCAGGTATTTTTCTTCAGCGGCGTCGCGCAGCGCGTGAAACGGCACGTAGTGCAAAACGCCGACCGGAACAATCGCCAAATCGCGGTTTCCCAAAAGACCGGCAAGCGGTTTGAGCAGGCAGTGGTAAAGCTTTTCCAGATAAAAATCCGCGCGCTTTTTCAGCTCGCCGGCAAACTTTTTCAGACTTTTCGCGCCGTAGCGAAGCGCGCCGAACTGAAACTGCAAGCCTTCGAGCAGCGCGAAAACCTGCGCTTCCTTTGCCAGATTTCCAACAAAATGAATTTTTTTATCGGTGACGACAAACGCCGAGAGGCTGCCGTCGAAATTGACGAATTCGATTAAGGCTTTCTCGTCGCCGAGCTGTTTTTGCAGCCGCGCGAAATCGAAGGATTCGGCTTTTCTGCCGGAGGCGTTTTCGCGGGTGCTTTCGATTTGGCGCAGAACGTCCGCGATTTGCTTTTCGCGTTTTTGCGCCTCGGCTTGCAGGCGGGCGATTTCCGAATTTTCGGCGCGGCTGATGCGGCTGTAAAACCAGTTCAATTCCTCGCGCAGGCTCGCCAGTTTTTTGGTCAGCTTGTTCGAAGCCGCGTTTTTCGCGGCAGCGGCGGCGGCAGGAGCGGCAGCGGCGGCGGGCTGTAGATTCTCGTTCGCGATTGATTCCGCCAGCGAGCGCGAGCGCGCTTTTTCAATCATCAGAAACGCTGCTTTGATTTTATTTTCTTTCAGATAAATGCGCGCCAGATATTCAAACGGCGCGAGCTTGTTTGCCAGAAACGCCATCCGAAATTCTTCAGCCGGAAGCGGCGCGCGCAGCGTTTCAATCAATTTAATCGCCCTTTTGAAATACTTTTCCGCCGCGCGCGCGCCGCTCGTGTGCCAGGACAATTTTCCGAGCGAGTTCAGCGCCAGCTCGGCAATCTGCGGCTGCCGGCTTTTCGTCGCCTCATTTAAAACCTCGGTCAAAAGATTTTCCGCTTTATCGAAATCGCCGAGCTTTCCCAGAGCTTCGGCTCGAATCCATTTCGTCATCAGACGATTTCGCAGGTTTTCGCCGCCCGCCAGCAGAGCGTCGGCTTCACTTGCCAGGGCGAGAGCTTTTTTGTAATTTTTCTGTTCGAGTTCCAGATTAGCTTCGTTCAGCTTGACGACCGCCGCGCCGACCTTGTTTTTTTCGCGGTGGTAAAGCCGCGCCGATTTTTTCAATTGCCGGCGCGCTTGTTTCGTTTCGTTCAGGAGAGCCGCCGCGCGCCCGAAATTTGCCCGCGCCCGCGCTTCCTCGCCCTGCAATTTTAATTTGCGCAGCTCTCCGGTAACTTTTTCGTAAATCGAAAACGCTTCTCCGGCGAGATTCAGTTCCAGATAAATATCGGCGATTTCCAGCTCGGCAATCGCGGTTTGATGCGGCATTTCCAGCGTTTCGTAGGTTTGACGCGAAAGCTCCAGCGACTTTAAGGCTTCGCTGAAGCGACCGCGAAAAAGCGCCAGGTTTCCGCGGCTGGCTTCGATTTCCGCTTCGGTGACCAGCATTTTCGATTCGCGCGCGTTTTCCAGAGCCGAAGCGTAAAATTTTTCCGCCTTTTGAAAATCGTTGAGCGCGGCATAAGTGTTGGCGAGCCCGTTTTCAGCCATCGTCAGCCACGTTTTCTCGCCGGTTCTCAAAAAACGGCGGCGCGCCGAAAGACAATATTTTTCGGCTTCGCGGTGCAGCTCGCGGCGCGAGACGATGTTGGAAAGGTTCATCTCGATTTTTCCCGCCGCCAGCTCGTCGCCGTATTTTTCAAAGATTTTCAGCGTTTTTTTGCTCGCTTCAATCGCTTCGTCGTAGCGACCGAGCATCGCTAAGGCGATAAGTTTGGCGACCTGCGTCTGCGCCGCGTCGTGCTCTTTGCCGATTTGAAAGAAAATTTCCGCCGCGCGGTCGAGATTTTTGACGGCTGATTCGAGCCTGCCGCGCGTCAGCTCCGCGATGCCCGAAACCCAGAAGGAAAGCGCCTGGATTTCCTGCTCGCCGGGGTTGATTTTGACCAGAGTTTTCAAGGCTTGCGCCGCCCTTCGCGCTTTAATCGGCTCGGTCGTCCACGCCGCGTAACAGATTTCCTTTAAAGCGAAGGCAAGCCGGATGTCCGCCTGTCGATTATTTTCCGTCAACAGACGCCTGCGCTCGGTCTCGCCGGCGGCGGACATTAATTTTTCGGCTAAATTGGCGCGGAGCATACAAAAATATATTAACAATAAGAAAAATTCACCACAAAGAGGCAAATAAAAAATAACCCGCGGATAAACGCCGGTTATTAAGGGATAAACGCCGGTTATTAAAAGGATAGAGCAGGCTTTGCGCGGCTCGACGAACCGGATAAAAACGAAACCTCGGCGTTTTTAGTTTTAAATCATTTCGCCCATCCTGTCCGCCGAGTCGCAAAGCCCGCCTGGAATTTGCTTCTGAATTCATTGTTTCCCGGTGTGAGAAATCTTTTTAAATAAAAAATGGCGAAAAGCTGCAGAACTTTTCGCCGTCCAGTTTTCCCTATTCTCCCCTTGCTGAAGTTCGTCCTAGCTTTATCGAGAGGCGTTTTAATTCAATTCCAAACCCGCAATTTCGATTTCTTTGTCCGCCGTCCGCAAAACCAAATCGTATTTTCCGTTCGGGACGTCCGTGAATTTGAACTCGCTCAATTCATTGACCCGCGCCTCGAAATCGCCGAGCCTCGCGACGCAGCCCGCAAAACCTTCGCCTAAAATCTGCCCGCGCAGCTCAAATCCGTTTTCGTCTTCGGAAATTCTGAGGTCGACCGCGTTATCGCCCGCTTGAAAAAGCATCTGGCGCGTCTGCGAGAGAGTGGCTGAACGCTCGCCGAAGGCGGGCTGCGCGCCCGACAAATCCATCTGCAAAACCGCGAGAATCTTCTGCACCAGAGATTTTCCCGGCTCGGTTTCGGCGGCGACGCGCGCGCGGAAAATATTTTTCGCCCATTTGATTGAATCGGCGGGCGCGTCCATCGAATCGTCCGCCTGCATCAGGCGAATAATTTTGTCGGTCAGTTCGTCGTTTGAATTGTTGCTCATTGCTAAAATCATTTTTCTCAACCTCACAAACTAACAGTGCGAGCCCGAGAAGGAAAAAGACACCGGAAAAAAAAAGTTTCAGGTTCAAAGTTTCAGGTTTCAAGTTTGAAGAGGCGATTTACCTTGAACCTTGAACTTTGAACCTTGAACTTTGAGTTATTTCGTCAGAATTTTCGCCAGTTTCTGCAAACATCTTGAGCGCATCGGGCTGATGCTGGTTTCGCCGACGCCGATTGCCTGCGCGACTTCGGCGTAAGAAGCCGCCGTGTCGCGCAGATAAATCATCGAGAGAATTTTCCGGCAGCGGTCTTCCAGCTCTTTGAGCGCGGTGCGAATCTGGTGCTGCTGTTCGAGCTGAATCAAAACCGCGTCCGCCAGCGGCGACGAATCGGGCAGGCTCGCCATTTCCTCAGCCATCTCCTCTTCGGTGTCGGGCGAATAGAAACCTTTCTCGCCGCGCACGGCGCGCCACGTTTTGAATTTCGCGGTCGTCACCAGCCACGAGCGCAGCTTGTCGGGCTGCTCGATTTCGTCGAGCTTTTCAAACAGGGTCAGAAAAACTTCCTGAAAGACGTCCGCCGTTTGTTCTTCGGAAAGACCGGCGCGGCGCGGAATGGTCGAAATCAGGCGCTGGTAGCGGTCAATCAAAGCGTTCCAGGCGGTTTCGTCGCCGCGCCGGCACGCCTGCAAAAGCTCGGCGTCGGTCTTTGCCAGACCTTTCGCCGAAAATTCCGTTTCCGTTTTTTTCGAAGCCGTTTCGCTCACTAAGTTTCGATTTTGAAATAAGCTAAAAAAATAAGCAACAGGCGACGACGAACAAACGCCGTCACCGGCTGCTTATTTTTATCCGGAGAAGGCTATCTTACCTTATCGACGACCGACTATGGAAAAATCGTCCGAAACGCCTTATTTTACAAATTTTCACAAACGCCCGCAGCCGCCCCGGAATTTTCCGCCAAACGGCGACGCGGATAAATCGAATTTATAAAAACTCATACATATAAGAAATTTTATTGACAACCGAATTATACATAAGCGAAAATAATGCGAATCTGCTTTACAAACAATTTACAGTTTATTTACGAGCACGCCGATTTCGCAGCAGGCTCTTTAGCTTTTCGAAAATGCCGCATTAAATGCGCTCGCGTTTATGCTTCGGCAGGCGGCGAGAGAGATGTTCAAAGGATTGTTCGTACCAATGAAAAATTATGAAAATAAAAAGATTTGCCGGAATTAAATTTTATCGGGCTTTCGCCGTTTTCCTAACGCTGTTCGCTTTTTCCCTGACGACGGCGGCGACGGTGAAAGCTCAGACCAGAACCGAGTATCGCGCTTTCTGGGTCGATACTTTCAACACTTCGCTCAATAATCACAGCGACGTTTTAACGGTCGTCAACAACGCGAAAGCGGCGAAAGCCAACGCTCTTTTCGTTCAGGTCAGGCGGCGCGGCGATTCGTGGTATCTGAATTCGCTCGAACCGTTGGGCGACCGGACGCCGATTCAGCCCGGCTTCGACCCTTTGCAGGACATTATCAATGAAGCGCACGCGAACGGCATCGAGGTTCACGCTTTCGTCATTATGAGCGCCGTCTGGGGACGCGCGCCGAATCTTTTCCCGCCCGAAAATCCGAATCACGTTTTCAACCGGCACGGCGGCTTTAACCCGACGACAAACACCATTACGCCGGGACCGAACAACTGGCTGACGCGCACCCTGATTCCGGACGGAACGGCGGCAATCACTTATCAGGGACATCGCTTCGGCAGCGATTTCTGGCTGGATTTCGGTCACCCGGACGCCGCCGCCTACACGGTCAACGTCCTCAATCATCTCGTGCAGAATTATGACATCGACGGGCTGCACCTGGACCGCATCCGTTATCCCGAAATCGGCATCGGCGGTCAGACGCCTTCGAGCGGCACGAGCGTCGGCTACAACTCGACGAGCATCGAGCGATTCCAGCGTTATTACAATATTCCGGTCGGCTCGCCGCCGCCCGCGCAGAATAATCCGCAGTGGAATCAATGGCGGCGCGACCAGGTGACGAACGTCGTGCGCCGCGTTTATCTGAACGCGCTCGCCATCAAGCCGGATTTAAAAATTTCCGCCGCAACTATCGCCTTCGGCGGCATCGGCGCGACCGAAGCCTCGTGGAATTCGTCGGAAGCCTACTGGCGCGTTTATCAGGACTGGCGCGCGTGGACGCAGGAAGGCATTATCGACATCGCCATTCCGATGGTTTATAAAGCGGAGCATACCGCAAGCGTCCGCCCGCAATACGACCAGTGGGACGCGTGGCTGAGAGGTCATCTCTACAACCGCGCCGGAATGATGGGACAGGGCGCGGCAAACAACGCCGTCGAAGGCACGCTGCGCCAGACGCGCCGCACGCTTCTGCCGCCCGCGGGCGTGCCGAACAATCTGAGCGGAATTATTTACTTTTCGATGGCGACCAGCAACATCGCCGTGACGAATAATCCGTTTGCCGTTCCGTCGCCGCTCACGACGCCCGCGCGCCCGTTCGCCGAATTCGCTTCCGGTTTAACGACCGGCAAATCGGTCAACGGCGCGACGCTTTACGAGCCTGCCGGACAGACGCCGATTTTCAGCGATTTGGCTAATATTCCGGTTTTCCCCTGGAAATCCGCGCCGACGCTCGGACACATCAAAGGCGAAGCGCGCCGCGCCGACAACACGCCGCTCGACACGGGCGCGGTGACCATCAAAAATCTCGACGACAATACGACGCGCGCGACGGCGACCGACGGCGGCGGCTTTTACGGCGGCGTCGATTTGACGCCGGGACGTTATCTGGTCAAAGCCGTGCTCGGTCAGGACGTGCTTTATTCGTGCGTCGCCGACGTCACGCCCGGCGCGGTCACGACGGCTGATTTGGGCTTGGAAACGGTCGCGCCGGTCACCACGGCGTCGCTTACTCCTTCAGCGCCGAACGGGTCGAACGGCTGGTATACGACGGACGTGACTTTCAGCCTGGCGGCAACCGATAATTGCTCGGGCGTCGAGCGAACCGAATTTTCGACCGACGGCGGCGCAAGCTGGCAGCCTTACGCGGGAAGTATCTCCGTCAATCAGGAAGGAACAACGACGATTTTATATCGCTCAATCGACCGCGCGGGCAACGTCGAAAACGCGGGCAGCACGACGATTAATCTCGACAAAACCGCGCCGCAGCTTCAGCTCGAAGCGACGCCGACGCGCATCTTTCCGCCGAACGGAAAACCCGTCAACGTCAAATTAACCGGCAGCGGCTCGGATTCCGTTTCCGGCTTGGCGCAGGTCAGCTACGTCGTCACTGACGAATACGGAACGCCTTTGAGCATTCCGACGCGCGCGCTGAGCGGCAATTCGGCAAACTGGATGGACAATCTGATTGTCGAGGCGAGACGCAGCGGAGACGATTCGGACGGACGGCTTTACCGCGTCACGGCGACCGTCAGCGACGCAGCCGGTAACACGACTTCGGCGTCTGTCGACATCATCGTCGAGCACGACCGCAGACCGTAAAAGTTAGTTCCAGGTTCCAGGTTTCAAGTTTAAAGTTAAGAGATTGACGAGTGATTAACTTGAAACCTGGAACCTGAAACTTGAAACTTATTCAAATTAGGAGTTCGCAAAATCGTTGAGGCGTTCGGTTTTTATAAAATCTCAATCAAGCTCGCCGCTTCCTTATCCAGAAACCATCGACAATTTCCGTTTTCCGGCTTGATTAAACTCGCAGGCAAGTCAATGGTTTCAGCCGAAAAAACCTTTTTTATCATCGGGGCTTTCTTCGCGCCGGCGACCAGAAACAAAACGTTTTTCGCCGAATTGATGGCGGGAAAAGTCAGCGTCAGGCGATTGGCATTTAATTTTTCGACGAAATTTGCCGCGACGAGTTTTTTCGTTTCCCGCAAAACCGGCGTCTGCGGAAACAGCGAAGCCGTGTGCCCGTCGTCGCCCATTCCGAGCAGAATCAAATCAAAGCGCGCGCTTTCGCCCAGAGTTTTCTTGATAATTTCTTCGTATTCGGCGGCGGCTTTTTCCGACTCGATTTCGCCTTTGAGACGAAAAACGTTTTCCGGCGGAAGCGGAACGCGAGCGAGCAGAGCGGCGTTTGCCATTCGATAATTGCTCGCCGCGTCGTCGGGCGAAACGCAGCGTTCGTCGCCGAAAAAGACGAGCGTTTTCGTCCAGTCGATTTTCGTTTTGAACTTGTCGGAAGCGAGAAGTTTATAAAGAGCTTCGGGCGTCGAGCCGCCAGCCAGCGCGATTGAAAATTCGTCTTTCCTCTGCAAAGTTTCCGCAGCGATTTCGACAATTAACGACGCGGCATTTTTGTTGAGCGTTTCGACATTCGGAAAAATTTTAACATCGCAGTTTTTTGTCGAGGATTTCATAAAACTAAAATTTTAGCGCAAATCAAGCAGAAGCCCGCGCGTGAGCAAGG
>DATHBC010000591.1:0-2637 GCA_035296345.1 Pyrinomonadaceae bacterium
ATAAATTCCGGGTCGTTGACCGAAACGATTTCGATATCGGGTTGCGATGCGGGATTTTCAAGCGAGAGTTCCGGCGTCTCTTCGAAAACGATTTCCGTCGCGAAAGGCGCGACCCGCGCGGAATCGAAAATCTGCTCTTTCTGCTGCTGCGCGATGGACGAGCTTTCAAACGAGAAAATCTCGGTTTCAGCGACTGGTAAAGCCGCTTTTTCCTGGTTAATAGTCGAAAAAACCGGCTCGGGCTGATATGAAATCGTTTCGCCCGCCGCCTGATTAAATATCGGCGAGTGCGTTGCGGCTCCGAAATCATCCGCCGTCGGCAGCGGAGAATCGACGGGCGCGGAAAGGACCGGGCGTATCGTCACGTTAAAGCCGGACGGCGATTTTTTGACCAGAAAGCTGAAATCGCCGAGATTATGCGTGTGCGTAAACTCGACTTCGGGTCGGCTCGGCAGTTCCTGGCGAACGCTGACCGGTATCAGCGGAAAAATCATCGTGCTGATTTGTGTTCCTAAAAGCGGCGTGTTGGCGATGTCCGTCGAGCCGTTGGCGGCGACCACGAAAGGCTGTTTATTCGGTTCGAGATGCAATTCGTAACTACAAGTAGAAAGAAGCGTCTGCAGATATTCGTTCAATTTTTCCATATTGAAAATCAGGTTTGTCCGGTTTGGGAAAATCAGGGAAGCCGAGTGCTGAGCCGGGAAGACTCAAAATCCAGACTAACACACCAAAACAATGTTTGTCACTAGTTTTATGAGGCGGCAAAATAACTTTTCGTATTTGACAGTTTTTGCTCATTGTCATATATTCGATTCTTATTGAAAACGATTTTCAATTTCACATTCATAAAAATAATTCGGGTGATTGAAGGCGGTGAAATTTATCTTTGCCGCGGCGCAGATTTTAATTGTTTTCAAAAGGTGACGGCTTCAGATAAGGCAAGTCGGGACGAGACAGCGGTTCGGGACGATTCCCAATTTTATAACAGGAGCTTTAATTGATATGGCGACGGCAAAAAGACAGAGGCATTTATTTAATTTCGGATTGTTTTTACTTTTTGCGGCAATCTGGCTCGCGCCAGTTTTGGCGCAGCAGAACGCAACCGGCGTTTTGCAGGGCGTTGTCACGGACGAAAATCAGGCAATCGTTCCCGAAGCGAAAATCATCCTGCGCGATGAAAAAGGCGCTCGGCGCGAAACCGTCTCGGGCGCGGACGGCAGCTTTGGGTTTAAAAACCTGGCTCTCGGAAAATACGTTTTGACGGTCGAAAAAGACGGGTTTACCGCTGTCGAAAGGGAAATCGTTTTATCTGCGCCGGAGCAGAATTCGGATTTGACGCTCGCGCCGTCGGCGGTCAGCGAGTCGGTGACAATCGTTTTGGACAGCGCGGAAGCGGCGGTCGAATCGACTTTAAAATTGCCGGTTTCGATTCGCGAAACGCCGCGCAGCATTTCGGTTATCGGCTCGGAGCGCATCCGCGAGCAGAATTTCCGGCAGGTTTCAGACCTTGTCACGTACGTTCCGGGAACGACGCCGAACAGCTATCGCAACGGCAGCTATCATTTTTATTCGCGCGGGTTTCGAATGTCGCCGGACGACACGCGGCTCGACGGTTTCGCGGGCATTAACGTCGGCGGCGGAGGGTTCGGCGCGAGTATGTTCGGCATCGAGGAAGCTGTGGTTTTGCGCGGTCCGGCGAGCCTTGTTTACGGTCAGACGACGACGCCCGGCGGACTTATCAATCTGATTTCCAAAAAGCCGCGGGCGCAGCGCTCGACGCGCGTCGATGTGCGCGGCGGCGGCTACGGCGGCAGGGGCGTTTCGCTTTTCGAACGCCCGTCTTTCGGCGTCGATATAGACACGACCGGAGCGTTTATGAAAAACGAGCGCGTGCTTTATCGCGCGCTTTTCACGCTGGAAAATATGAATTATTTTACGGCGGACACGCTCGACCGCAATCGTTACGCGAACGCTTCGGTCGCCTTTAAACTGGACGAAGAAGGACGTTATGTTTTGACGCCGAGCGTGCAATATACGCGCTACAGGCGTCCGTACGGCGGCGGCATCGTCATCTCGCCGACGACTTCCTTAAGAACCAACGACGGCATCAATTCGCCTATAAACGAAAACGATTTATCGCCGCTCGACGTCAATCTGTTCGGCGGCAGGCGCATCGAAAAAACCGGCTGGGCTGGGCTGGATTTTCGCGGCGTCGTGAGCGAAAAAATTCGCGTCAACGCGGCTTATCGCTTCGTTTCGTTCGACACGGACATTAATTCATTTACGCCGCAGGTCAATCAGAATTCGGCGGCGCAGATTAATCAGCTCAGAAATCAGCACACGGTTTCGCGGATTCAGGCGAAAAGCCTGACCGAGCGCAGATATAACAATTTTAACGCCGACGCCGCTTACGAATGGCTGAACACGGGCTGGTGGAAAAATACGACGCAAATCGGTTTTTACGAAAGAGTTTTCGATTCGCGCGCGACGGCGGCGCAGGGCGCGATTCCGCCCGCGCAATCGCCGATAAACATTTATACGGGTCAAACTCTGTCGCCGCTCGTCGATAATTTTCCGCCCATCGCTTTCGGCAAGTGGGGCAGGGACATTGTCTGGAACGGTTTTGTGCAAAATCGC
>DATHBC010000592.1:0-6061 GCA_035296345.1 Pyrinomonadaceae bacterium
AAAAAACATTAGTTAAAAAAATCACTAATTCAAAATTCAAAACCCAAAATTCAGAACTTTCTTTTATTCCGCATTCCGCACTCCGCACTCCGCATTCAACGAATCGGTCTGTAAAATTTTGCCAGCAGGCGCGGCGGAAAGCCGACCCAGTAGAGACCCTGAAAAAACGACCAGCGCAGAAAAGTGAGCGGAAACGAGCGATTTTCGAATCTGCGGGAAGAAGTCGTGACGGTCAGATTGATATGGACAAAGCGACCCTGTTTTTGCAGGCGCTTGTATAAATCCAAATCTTCGAAAATAGGCATAAAACGAAAGCCGCCGATTTTTTCGTAAACCGCGCGGCGCACGAAAATCGCCGAATCGCCGTAAACCAGACCGATTGAGCGCAAATAAGGATAAAGCCGGGTTAGAAATCGCGCCCACCGACTGTCGCCGCTAAAGGCTATCTCGAAATTTCCGCCGACGACCTCGCGATACCGCATATTGGCTTTAATCTGCCTGCCCGCGCCCTGTACGGGTCGCGTGTCGGCGTGAATAAACCAGAAAACGTCGCCCGCGGCGTGCTTTGTGCCTTCGTGAAGCTGTCGCCCGCGATTCGCTTCCTCGATTTTTATCAATTTGATTTTTTTCAGGCGGTCGTAGCTTTCGATGATTTCGACGGTTTTATCCGCGCTGCCGCCGTCAACGATAACAACCTCGTCCACGTTTACCAGGCGCGACAGGGCATCGAGCGTTTTTCTTATCGAAAGCTCCTCGTTAAAGGTTGGAATGATAACGGAGATTTCCATAACAGCGACGCGAACAGTTTAAAGTGAAAAAGTGAAAAAGTGAAAGAGTGAAAAAGCGAGTTGAGCAGATTTCAACAAAACTTTTTCACTTTTTCACTTTTTCACTTAATTTCTTTCCATCAATTCGATAAACCGTTCGAATAAATATTCGGAATCGTGCGGACCGGGCGCGGATTCGGGATGATACTGGACGCTGAAAACGGGCAGAGTTTTGTGTTTCAAGCCGGCGACCGTGTTGTCGTTGAGATTGACGTGCGTGACTTCGACCTCCGGGGGCAAACTCTCCGCATCGACGGCGAATCCGTGATTGTGCGAGGTGATTTCGACTTTTCCGGTCGATAAATCCTTTATCGGCTGGTTGCCGCCGCGATGACCGAATTTTAATTTATAGGTTTCGCCGCCGAAAACCTGTCCCAGAATCTGATGCCCGAGACAGATGCCGAACATCGGCACATTCGATTCGGTCAGCTTTTTGATTTCTTCGACGACCTTCTGCATCGAAGCCGGGTCGCCCGGACCGTTCGAGAGAAAAATTCCGTCCGGTTTCATCGCCAGAACTTCGCGCGCGGGCGTTTCCGCCGGGATGACCGTCAGACGACAGCCGTATCTGGAAAACTCGCGCAGGGAATTCGTCTTGACGCCGAAATCGTAGCAGACGACGTGAAATTTTTCTTCCGCGCCGCGGGCTGCGGGAAAATCGTATTTTTCGTCAATCGTCACGCTGCTGGCAAGCTCGCGGTTTTTCATCGACGGAGAATTTTTTACTTTTTCCAGAAGGCTCGCGTCGTCCGCGTCGACGGTCGAAATAACGGCGCGCATCGCGCCTTTGTCGCGGATATGGCGAACCAGCGCGCGCGTGTCGATGTGTTCGATGCCGACGATTTTACAGCGTTTCAGATACGAATCCAGCGTTTCCTGCGAGCGCCAGTTCGAAGCGACGCGGCTCGCCTCGCGCACGACGAAGCCTTCGACCCACGGGCGACGCGATTCGACGTCTTCCTCGTTGACGCCGTAATTCCCAATCAGCGGATACGTCATGCAGACGATTTGCCCGGCGTAGGAAGGGTCGGTCAGAATTTCCTGATAACCGGTCATCGAAGTGTTGAAAACCATCTCGCCGAAAGACTCGCCTTCCACGCCGAAAGCGCGCCCGCGAAATGTTCTGCCGTCTTCGAGCACGAGCAAAGCCGTTTTTGATAAATTCATAAAGATTTTTTACCACAAAGACGGGCTTTGCACAAAAATCGAATCTTTCCGGTGAAATCTTCAAAGTAAAAGTTCCATATTCCGAGTGAAAGTTCCATATTCCGAGCGAAAGTTTGATATTCCGAGCGTTTGAGACAGATTCCGAGCGTTTGAGAGATATTCCGGGCGTTTGAAAGAGATTCAGAGTGTTTGGAACAGATTCAGAGCGTTTGATTCATATTCAGAGCGTTTGGGAGAGATTCAGAGCGTTTGGGAGAGATTCAGAGTAAAATGCTGTTTAACAAATCGACGGATTTGCGTTATGAAAAGGAAGATTGAATCTGCGTCTTAAAGTTGAAAAATACTTATTCTTCCGTTTCGCTCGCCGCGCGCGTGTCGTTTTTGTCGGTTTCGTCCAGCTCGTAATGTCCTTTTTCGAGAAAACCGATGTTTGACGGTTTCCAGTAGCGGAAAAAGGCTTTGCCGTAGACGTATTTTTCGGGAACCAAGCCCCAATAGCGCGAATCCGAAGAATTGTCGCGATTGTCGCCCATCACGAAATAATAATGCTCGTCGACTTTTTTCGGCGGAAAGCTGCCCAAAGTCCGGTTGTGTTCCTGGCTCAGATAAGGCTCGCGCATTTCCTCGCCGTCGATGTAAACCACGCCGTTGCGGACTTCGACCATTTCGCCCGGCAAGCCGATGATGCGTTTGACGTAGCTTTTATCCGGCTCTTTCGGATACCAGAAAACGACAATATCGCCGCGCTCGATGTGTCCCCAACTGACGTTGCGGATTTTATAATAAACCAGCTTATTGACCAGAAGACGCTCGCCGTCGTGAAGCTGCGGCAGCATCGACGTGCCTTCGACGACGACCGGCTGCGCGACGAAAACGCCGAGCAGAACGAAAACCGTCAGCACCAGAACGATGTCGCGCACCAGCTTTAAGCCTTCGGAATACAAACCGTGCCGCGATTCTTTTTTCAGCCGCTGAACTTCGATGTCGCGGTCGTCTTCAACCGCCACGATGCCGAACTCAGGCTGTCTTTTTTTGGAGAAATCGAACATAATTCAAGCAAGCGATTCGATGTTCGGAAAGCCTTTGCGGTTGGCGCAAAACTTCTTTCCGAGCCATTTCAAAATTAGCTTTAACCGGATAGTTTGTCAAAAGAGTGTGATAGGTGAAAAAGTGAAAAGGTGAAAAAGCAAGTTGAGCGGAATCAGCAAAACTTTTTCACTTTTTCACCTTTTCACTTTTTCACTCTAGAAATTTATGAACGAAAATATTCGCAGCTTGTTTCCCGCTCTCGAAAAATACACTTATCTGAACAGCGCGGCGGTTTCGCCGATGCCTGCGCGAGCGGTCGAAGCCGCGTATTCACAACTGAAAGACGCTTCGGAAAACGGCACAATCAATTATCCGGAATGGATTCAGACCAAACAGCGCGCGCGCGCTCTAGTCGCCGAAATGCTTAAGGTGCGCGCCGAGCAAATCGCTTTTATGCGCAATACTTCGGACGGTTTTTCGTCCGTGGCGAACGGCTTGGACTGGGCGGAAGGCGACAATATCGTCAGTTTCGAGCGCGAATTTCCCGCCAATTTCTACCCCTGGCGAATGATTAGAGATAAATACGGCGTCGAGTTGCGCCTGTGCCCGGAACGCGGCGGGCGCATTGATTTGGACGAGTTTATAGGTTTGATTGATTCGAATACGCTACTGGTTTCAATCAGCGCGGTGCAATACGCATCGGGCTTTCGCGCCTATTTAGAGAGAATCGGACGCGCGGCGCGCGCGGCGGACGCGCTTTTCGCCGTCGATATTATTCAGGGTTTCGGCGCGATGCCGTTCGATTTGCCCGCGCAGCTCGTCGACGTGGCGGCGGGCGCGAGCCACAAATGGCTCTGCTCGCCCGAAGGCTGCGGAATCTTTTATCTTTCCGACCGCGCATTCGAGCGCATCGAGCCGACGCTGGTCGGCTGGATAAGCGTCGAAGCGCCGTGGAATTTTGAAGATTTGCAGCAGCCCTGGAAACCGAGCGCGCTGGCTTGGGAATCGGGCACGGGCGGTTCGTCTCTTTTTTACGGCTTGGAGCAGAGCCTGAAACTTTTGCGGGAAACGGGCGCGGAAAACATCCGGCGTCATCTGGAAGCTTTGTCGGATTATCTGTGCGAGCTTTTACATTCAAAAAACTACGAAATCCTCAGCTCGCGCGCGCCGGGCGAAAAATCGCAGATTGTGTGCGTTCTGCCGAAAGCCGGTCAATCGGCAAACGAGCTGGCGGAAAATCTGCAAAACGAGAAGATAATCATTTCCGCCCGCGGCGAACGAATCCGCATCGCGCCGCATTTTTTCAATAATCGCGCGGATATTGAAAGATTGATTGAGGCTCTGCCGTAAGAAAGAATCAGCCACGAAAGGGTACGAAAAAGCGCAAAAATTTAGCCGCGAATTACACGAATAACATTTATTTCTTTCATTCGTGCGATTCGCGGCTGATTTTCTTAAATCTTATTTCGTGCTTTTTCGTGTCTTTTCGCGGCTGAATTATTTTTCTTCCAGCGGAACGTCCGGCGTCAGCTCGTCCAGATTCAGGCGCAGCATTCCGCCCGCGTCGGAAAATGATTCCATCTGGTCGCGCTGTTTTTTCCGCACGTAGAAAAACAGCACGCCGACGCCGATGCCCGTCAACACCGACAGACCGATGCCGGAAACGATTGCCAGAACCGTGCTGAAAAATACTTCCGCCAGCGTTATGGCGTAACTGCGCTGCTGCCGTTCATAAAGAAACGGGTCTTCGCCGAGCCACTGCACGATTTTTTCGTATTTAATCTGGTCAATCAGGGTGTTGGCGACGGTTTCGTCCGGCGCGTCAAAGACAAAGACGTTGTAATTTCCGACGCGGCGATAGTAAATCGGCGGGTTCGGCGGATTTTCCGCGAGTCGCTGTCTGACCTTTTCGTCCGTTTCAATCGAGCCTTGCGGCGTGTTGTACTCGACAATCAAAAGCTTTCCCGTCCCGTCGTAAGGCGCGGTGACGGCTTCCGTGCCGCCCTCGAAATCAATCAAATCAAAAACGGGTCGCTCGCCGAGCGCGTCGCGCAAATCGTCCGCGTTTTTTATCAAAGCGGCGCGGCTCTGCACGTTTTCCCATTCCGGCAGATGCTTGACGATAACGGGAACGCCGTCGCTTTCCGAAATTTCCTGCGTTTGCGGCGGCGAAGGCTGCTGGGCGAAAACGCCGAACGAAAACGCCAGGAGAAAGCTCAAAGCAAATACAAACCGATTCATTAAAAATCTTCTCCGCATTAAAATTTTTTCGCGTCGCACGGGAATTTCGATACTAGCACTATCGAGGTAAAAATTAAACATTTGTGATAAGCAACCGTAAAATTCCAACTGTAATAAATAGATACACAAACAGGCATGTATCAAATGCGTCAGTCGATACACGCTTTCGTCTGCAACTTTCTAGGATGTTTCGCGTGTAAGAAATGATGCCTTGTATATCGCAATAAACAGGCTTTTATACGCATCCGGAAATCATAAACCGACGAATACAGTATTATGGCACGGAAATTGATTAATGATACGAACAGTAGGGGGAATTGAAAAAATGACAACAACAGAAACTTTAAATTATCCGGTTTGGCAAAATTTATCGACGGCTGATGTTGAATCAGAAGAAAAAATTGAAACTGAAGAGCTAGCCGATGCCAGCGGAAGCAGTGATTTAATCCTCACTCAATCAGCCGCCAGAGGCGACATGAAAGCCTTTGAGGAAATTTATAATCGCCATCATCGCAGAGTTTATTCGCTTTGTCTGCGCATGCTGCAAAACACGGCGGAAGCCGAAGATTTGACACAGGAAGTTTTTATCCAGCTTTATCGTAAGATTGGAAGTTTTCGCGGCGACTCCGCCTTCACCACGTGGCTGCACCGTCTGACGGTCAACCAGGTTCTGATGCACTTCCGCAAGCGCACGGTAAAGTTTGAAAAAACGACCGAAGAAGGTGAAACTCCGGTGCAAATCGTGCCCGGAACGGAAAACTCGGGCAAAATGCCCATCGTCGACAAAATCGCTCTGG
>DATHBC010000593.1:0-4628 GCA_035296345.1 Pyrinomonadaceae bacterium
AAAGGTCCGGTCGGCGAATACCTGGAAGTGGTCGATTACGACCCGGCGAGCAAGCGTTTCTACGAGCCGATTGATTTAAACGACAAAACCATTCTGGCGATGGACGGGCTGACGCCGACCGAGAGCAACCCGATGTTTCATCAGCAGATGGTTTACGCCATCGCGATGACGACGATTCAAAACTTCGAGCGCGCCCTGGGACGCCGCGCGCTGTGGGCGTCGCACAAAATAAAGGACAAGGGACGCACCGTCGGCGAAGAATACGTCCGTCGCCTGCGAGTTTACCCGCACGCGATGCGCGAGGCGAACGCTTATTACAGCCCGGCGAAAGTGGCTCTGTTGTTCGGATATTTTCCGGCTTCGACCGACGCGCCCGAAAAACATATTCCCGGCGGCACGGTTTTCACCTGCCTGTCGCACGACATCATCGCGCACGAAACGACGCACGCGCTGCTCGACGGAATGCACGAGCGTTTTATCGAAGCCAATCATCCCGATTCGCTCGCTTTTCACGAAGCTTTCGCCGACATCGTCGCGCTTTTCCAGCATTTTACTTTTCCCGAAGTCCTGCGTCACCAGATTGCCAAAACGCGCGGCAATCTGGCGAGCCAGAACATCTTAGGCGAGCTGGCGCAGGAATTCGGTCAGGCGGTCGGCAATTACGGCGCGCTGCGCAACGCCATCGGGCAGGTCAACCCGGAAACCAAACAGTGGGAACTGCTCAAGCCCAACCCGGAAGATTACCTGACGGTGATGGAGCCGCACGCGCGCGGCTCGATTCTGGTCGCCACGATTTTCGACGTATTTCTGACGATTTATAAAACGCGCGTGGCTGACCTTTTGCGGATTGCGACCAGCGGCACGGGCGTTTTGCCCGACGGCGAAATTCATCCGGATTTGGTCAACCGGCTGGCGAGCGAGGCGGGAAAGGTCGCGCAGCACGTTCTGGGAATGTGCATCCGCGCGCTCGATTATCTGCCGCCGATGGATATAACTTTCGGCGATTACCTGCGCGCGATTATCACGAGCGATATGGACCTCGTGCCGGACGACGTGCGGAACTACCGCATCGCGTTTATCGAAGCTTTCCGGCGGCGCGGAATTTACCCGCGCGATATTCGCAGCCTTTCGGTCGAGAGCCTGCTCTGGCAGCGAGTCGAGGAAAAAGACCAGAATATTTTCGCCGACCTCAGCAGCGAAAGCCTGCAAAACGTCAAGCTCAAATACAACGCCGACGAAAACCTCAATTTTCACTCCAACGACATCGGCAATTCGCTGCGCGATTTTATACACAAGCTCGATTACGCCAAAGACCGCCAGCAAATCTTCGCGATGACCAAAGACGCGCAAAGCATTATTCACGAGCTCATCAAGGAAAGAATCTTCAGTCATCATCTGAGCCTGAAAAAATTTGAAGAGCTGACGCAGCTCGCCTTTTCGCCGGAGAACGATTTAAAGGCGGACAATAAAGCAATTGAAGGTTTGAAGCTGGACGAAGAAGGTTTTTATAAATTCGAGGTTCATTCGCTGCGCGGCGTTCCGGACCGAACAACAGCTACGTCAACCAGATGATTATTTCCCTGACGCAGACGCGCCGCCTGAAAGACAAGGCGGGCGAAGAATTTAAGTTTCGCGGCGGCTGCACGCTGGTGCTGAATCTGGAAGATTTGCGCCTGCGCTACGTGATTCCCAAACCGATTAACGACGAACGCCGGCTGAAAAGACACCAGGCGTTTCACGAAATGCCCTTCGGGCAATCGCTGCGCGCCACATATTTCGGCGCGCCGAATTCCAGCGGAAACGTCGGCGAACCGTTCGCCCTGCTGCATCGCAGCTAGCGGGTCAGCCGGCGGCACACTCAAGGAGAAAAACGATGTCGGATTCACAGGAATCGAAAAAAAACGGCACGGACGCGCCGCAATCGCAGCCGCGTCTGAGCGTCAACGTGCGGATGTATTGCCACGGGCTGGGCGATTGTTTTCTGCTCACGTTCGAAAAAGGCGAGCGGAAATTCAATATGCTGATTGATTGCGGCGTGCTGCAGGGCACGCGAATCGAGCCCGACCCGCAAAGAGAAAAAGTTCCGGCGGAAGGCGTTAAGGAATCGGAAATAATGAAGCTCGTCGCGGACAATATCAGGACGGCGACCGGCGGGCACTTGAATCTGGTCGCCGTGACGCACGAGCATCACGACCATATCTGCGGCTTTAAGCACGCCAAATCTGTTTTCGACCAGATGACTTTCGACGAAGTCTGGCTCGGCTGGACGGAAGACCCGAAAAACGAGATTGCCGTGCAGCTTCAGAAAAAACACGAGCAGCGTTTTCAGAATCTGAAAAAAGCGCTGACCGCGCTGCGCCCGCTCGACCGCAAAAGCCAGGAGACGATTGACAGCTTTTTAGCCGGTTTTTCCGGCGACGCGCTCGGCGCAAAACCGGGCAAACGCGCCGAGGCGTGGCTGTACATCATCGACGAGATAGGCAGAAAGAGCCAGCCGAATCCGCCGAAATACACTTATTGTTATCCGGGCAGAGAGCCTCTGAAATTAAAAGGCTTTGAAGAAGACGTCCGCATATACGTGCTCGGTCCGCCCGATAATCTGCAAAAGCTGCGCGATTTGAGCGCGCCGCCGACTGACCGTTATCGCCATTTCGCCGGGCTTTTAATGGACAGCGTTTCGTCGGCGGAAGACAATTTTTTCCTCGCCGTCGATGAAGACTCGTCGGACATGAACG
This sequence comes from Pyrinomonadaceae bacterium, assembly GCA_035296345.1. Lineage (GTDB taxonomy): Bacteria > Acidobacteriota > Blastocatellia > Pyrinomonadales > Pyrinomonadaceae > JALZHR01. The sequence continues at coordinate 2,736 of DATHBC010000593.1, forward strand.
GCGGTCTGCCGTTCAGACACGACCTCGGCATCGACGAAACGGATGCGCAGGCGGAAGTCAAAGGCGGATTTTTTCATGATTCCTATTACGGACCCGACGCCCGCGACTGGCGCACGATAGATTCCGACTGGCTGGCTGTCGCCGGAGAAATCGCCTTGAAAATGGACAGCTACACGAATAATACGAGCCTCGTCCTGGCGATTGAATTGATAAAAAGCGGCAAAGTCCTGCTTTTCGTCGGCGACGCGCAGTTCGTCAACTGGAAATCGTGGCACGATTACGAATGGAAAATAACCGACCGCGGCGGAACGAAAAAGACTGTGAAAACCGAAGATTTACTGCGGCGCACGGTGCTTTACAAAGTCGGGCATCACGGCAGTCACAACGCGACGCTCAAGGAGCGCGGCTTGGAGATGATGACGAATATCGAAGAGCTCGTCGCCCTGATTCCGGTTGACCAGCGCGTGGCTCTGGGTCAAAAACCGCACAAATGGGAAATGCCTTTCGCGCCGCTGCTGGAAGATTTGCGCAAGCGAACCGCCGGTCGCGTCATCGCTTCGGATAAGGATTTGCCGGAGAACGTCAGCCTGCCGACCTGCAGCATCGACGGCGAAAATTTATTTTTCGGCAGCCGGTTGTTCGTCGATTACACTATTCACGAAGAAAACGTTTAGATAACGGAAAACGGAAAACGGATAATGGAAAATGAAATCGCTCTTTATATTTTCCATTATCCGTTTTCCGTTTTCCGTTAAACTAAGGCATCACGTTGCGCGGGTCGGTTTTGGGTTTCAGCTCGTATTCCGGCGGCGGATTTGCGCCGAGCAGATGACGGACGAAATAATCCCAGCGCCGGCGCGTCATGTACAAACTGTCGCTGCCGTAGCCGTGCCGCGCGTGCGGAAACATTATCAAATCGAAATCCTTGTTCGCCTTAATCAGCGCGTCAACGACGAGCAGCGTGTTATACGGCGGCACGTTGTCGTCCATCATGCCGTGCGCCAGCAGCAGCTTGCCTTTCAGATTTTTGGCGTAAATCTGGTTCGCCTGCGCCTCGTAGTTGGATTTGCCGTCCGCGCCGGTCGTCAGCAAGCCGATGTATCTCTCGCCCCAATCGTCCTCGTAGTTACGGTTGTCGTGATTGCCCGATTCGGAAATGCCGACTTTGAAGAAATCGGGATAGCGAAACATCGCCGCCGCCGTCGCGTAACCGCCGCCGGAATGTCCCCAGATGCCGACGCGCGCCAGGTCGATAAACGGATATTTTTCGGCGAGCTGCCGCATCCCGGTAATCTGGTCGGGCAGCGTGTTGTCAGCCATATTTCCGTAACAGGCGTCGTGGAATTTCTTCGAGCGCATTGGATTGCACGTGCCTTCAAGCGCGACGACGACGAAGCCCAGTTCGGCGAGCGATTGGTGGTCGCTGACGGCGTGGGCGAAAGACCAGGTGGCGACGCTGCCGCCCTGCGGACCGGGATAAATATAATTGATAATCGGATATTTCCTGTTCCGGTCGAGATTCGTCGGCGTATACATCACGCCGTAAAGGTCTGTCTGCCCGTCGCGCGCTTTGACGACAAAAGGCGTCGGCGGTTTCCAGCCTGCCGTCGTCAGCCGCGAGATGTCGGCTTTCTCAAGATTCGCAACCAGCTTTCCGTCAAAATCGCGCAGGACAATTTGCGGCGCAACGTCCTGTTTTGAATAGCTGTCGATGAAATAACGCCCCGAAGGCGACAGGCTGATTGAATGATAACCGTCTTCCGGCGTCAGAAGCTGAAGATTTTTTCCGTCAAAGCCGACTTTGTAAAAGTGTATGAAATACGGGTTGCGCCCGCGCTCGCGCCCGCCCGCCAGAAAATAAATCGTGCGGCTTTGCTCGTCGACTTTGAGCAT
>DATHBC010000594.1:0-4867 GCA_035296345.1 Pyrinomonadaceae bacterium
GCGTTTGTCGATAAAAACGGGCAATACGATTTTTCGTCGATTGACCCTTTGATTGAAGCGATGAACGCCGCGCAGGTCGTTCCGATTTGGGATTTGTGTCATTACGGATACCCGGACGATTTAGACCCTTTTTCCGAAGAATTTACCGCGCGCTTTGCCGATTACTGCCGCGCCGCCGCCCGCTACGTAGCGCCGCGCCTGCGCGGACCTCATTTTTTTACGCCGATAAACGAAATCACGTTTTTTTCGTTTATCGGCGGCGAATGGGGCTGGGTCGCGCCTTATAAAAACACGAAGGAAGACCGTTTCAAATTGCGTCTGGCTTTATGCAAAGCCGCGATTGCGGGCGTCAGGGCGATTCGGGAAATCGAGCCGCAGGCGCGAATGATTAACATCGACCCGCTCGTGCAGGTCGTCGCGCCGCCTGACCGACCCGATTTACAGGAAGCCGCGCATCACGAAACCTACGTCGACACTTTTCTGGCGTGGGATATTCTGTCCGGCAAAGAACACCCGGAGCTTGGCGGCGCGCCGGAGATTCTGGATATTGTCGGCGCAAATAATTATTCTTTCGGGCAGATGGAATATCGCGAAAACGGTCCGCACGCCGCGCTCGAGCCGGACGACGAACGCATCGAGCCGCTCTGCGATTTGATGAAACGCGTCTGGGAGCGATACCGCCGACCGATGATTATCGGCGAAACCAGCGGGCTCGGCGGCGGGCGCGCCGCGTGGCTCAAAGACGTGATGGAAGAATCGCTCGCCGCCGTCAATGAAGGCATGGATTTGCACGGCATCTGCCTGTTTCCCGGCGTCGATATGCCGGACTGGCACACCGGCGAATGGCTGCACAACGGCATCTGCGATTTGGAAGAATGCGGCGACGGTTTCCTGCGCCGCGTTCCGAGCGAGAATTACGTCAACGAGCTGCGCCGCTGGCAGAAAGAGCTAAACCGCGTCACCGCGCTCGATAAAGACCCGTTCAGCGACCCGGTCGAGCTTCAGGACGTCATCGACGCCGCCGAAAGACTTCAGACAAAGCCGGATAAGAATTGGAGCTAATATGCTTCCGGCGATAAGACGAAAATTATTTAATATTCTCAGAAGAAAAAGGCAGGAAAGAAAAAGGCGAATCGTTTAGACTCGCCCTTTTCTTTTTTCCGGCTGGCTGAATGTAACAAACCGGCTTTTAAAATTTAAACGCATTACGCGTCTCCTTAAGGGACGAAAGCATTTGAGACGGGGCGGTCGGACGAAACGCCGAAGCCGAACGCCGCAAATCCCTGCGCGGAACGCAGCAGATACCAGTCGCCGTTTCGGTAAACCGCCAAATCCGTTTTGCCGTCGCCGTCGAAATCGGCGGGCGCGGGCAAATCGGTCGAAACGCCGAATTGAGTTCCCGAAAAACCGGTCGCGCTTCCGAGCCGGTACCAGACGCCGGACGACGGTCGAAAAACAGCGACGTCGGCTTTCGCGTCGCCGTCATAATCGGCGGCGACCGGCTTATCTTCGCTGATGCCGAACTGCACGGCGGTAAATCCCTGCGTCGAGCGCAGCAGATACCAGTAGCCGTTTTCGGGTCGGAACACGGCGACGTCGGTTCTGCCGTCGCCGTCGTAATCCGCCGGAACGGGCTTGTCCGTCGAGATGCCGAACTGCACGGCGGTAAATCTCTGCAATATCCAGTTCCACATATACCACGTTCCGTCCGACGGGCGATAGACAGCCATCTCCGCCGCGCCGTCGCCGTCGTAATCCGCCGGAACGGGAATATCGCCCGCCTGCCCGAACTGCCGGACGAGCGGCGAGCCGAACGGGTTGTGTACATACCACGTCCCGTCACGGAAAACGGCGATGTCCGTCGAGCGGTCTAAATTGAATTTGGCGGGAACGATGCGGTCGCCCGCCAAGCCCCAGTTTACGCCGCCGAAGCCCTGCGACGAGCGATTCAGATACCACGCGCCTTCCGCCGGGCGAAAAACGCCGATGTCCGATTTATTGTCGCCGTCGAAATCGAACGCCGCGCCGTTGATAATCGCGAAATTAAGCTCGACCTTTATATCCAGACTTTCCGGCGTCGTGCCGCCTTTGCCCAGAACCGTGATGCTGACGCCGCTCGCATTGTCCGTAAAAGTCTGACCGACGGTAATGGGCGCATCGGCTATCGAGGGCGTCGCCGGCGTCATATCCAGAAGCTGCGTCTGGCGGCGATTTCCTTCGACGAACGGGAAATCCCAGCGCAGAACCGCGCCGTTCATCAGCGCCGGAGCGCCCGTAATCAACTGGCGAAATTCCAGCAGATAATTTTTCGCGGCGTCTTTCCTGATTTTCAGTAAATGTTTGCCTGCGGGCGCGGCGGTCGCGTCGTAGGCGAAAATTCGATACGTTCCGCTCTGCGTGACGGTCTGAACGTTCGTCTCGGTCAGCCAGTCGAGCGCACGCTTGTAGCCGGCGTTGAAATGGGTGATTTGGCTCGCGCCGCCGCCCATCATATCGAAGCCGTCGCCGTATTCGACATTGCTGCCGCTGCCGGTCACCGTTCCGTCGTTCGTTCGCCAGAGATTGGCGTGAACCAGCCCGTAACAATGTCCGAGCTCGTGAGCCGTAGTCTTGAAATCGAACGCGCCGTTTAAGATGAAGCCTTTCGCGCCGATATTGGCGGCTCCCGCGAATCCGAAGTTCGGGCTGCTGCTAAAGGCAATCAAATCGAAATTGTAATTATCCGTCTCGAGACCGGCGGCGCGAGCGGCGGCGCGGGCGTCGGCATAAAAGACCGAAAGATTTGAAACCGTGTAGAAAGATTGCGCCTGCGGCATTCTCACGACGGGCGTGACGGTCGTCTGCACCGAAGTTTTGCTGTAGGAATTGCTGACGTAAAAAGGGTTAACGCCGCCGTCCATCACGCTCTGGGCGCGGGCGGCGGTCAGCGGCGCGTTCTGCGAATCGACCGGCTCGCCCTGGCGGTCGGGAAAATCGACGCGAATGTAAAGCAGAGTTTTCGCCCCTTCCGTCCACGGCGAAAGCGCGCCGCCGCTGGAATCGAACTGGCGGACGGGAGCGATTTTCATTTCCCAGTCAATCAAATCGCGGACATATTCATCGAATTGCCGCTCGTCGCCAAAATAAACCACTCGTTCGCCGACTTCGGCGGCGACGCCGTTTTCGCCCAGCCGAGCCGCGTCGATTCCGCGTTCCAGATATTCCTGCGGCTCGATTTTTCGCCAGCCGTTTTCATCGACCGCCATCAAATCGTCCAGAACGATTCCGCGCAGCGGAATGCCGAATTTGCTGGTCATCGCGGCTCGCCTGCCGTAAACGAAAGCCCTGTATCTCGTTTCGCCGAAAACCGCTTCGCGCATCGTTTGATGAGATACAAGCTCTCCGGTCTTAGTGTCAATCTCGTCCGCTACGGCGACGAGGAAATCGCCGCGCGCGCCGATTCGCTTTTCCAGATGGCGGCTGGCGACGGCTGGCAGGCGATTATAAATTTCCCGCGAAATTGCCCTTTCAAGCGCCGCTTCCGGGTCGCTCTGAATCAGCTCCTTAAGAATCCGGCGACGCTCGGCGGCAAGTCGCTCGCCCGTTTCGTAATGCCGCGCCGCGTCCGAAAAATCGCTGTTCAGATGCCGCGCTGCCCATTGATTAAATTCATCGAAAACCGTCAAATCGGCGGGCGCGTTATTTTGTTCGACGGGTCGCTCGGGATAATTGCCGGAATGATGATGCCGGGAATTAGTCGATGCGTTTTCGCTGCCGAACGCGTCTGCGGCGAAAATGCAGGTCTGCCAGATAAAAGCAGCGAAAATTGCCGGAAACAAAAAGAAATAAAATACCGCGCGGCGCGAAATGCGAAAATCGGAAACACGTTTTTTCATTCGACCCTTCCCTTTGATGCTCGCTGAAAATCGGAAATTTGTCGCTTGCGGCAGCAGCGCTGCCTGACGACGGAATCGGTTTATCACCGCAGGCGCGAGGCTGGATAAAACGGCGCGGCATTGAAGCCTTTTTGATTCCGAGAACACATATATTCTAAACCATCGGCGCGCAATGTGAAAGAAATTATAAGGTAAAAGAAAACCATGCCGCGCCGAAAACGAAGCGTCGACGGCGAAAGCCCGCAATATTCCGTAACAAAATATGAGCAATCGGCGTATTAAAAGTGAAAAAAATCCGGTTTCGTAATCCGACAGATATGTTAAAAAATTAGCGCCCGGCTGCTCTAACGGAAAAGTCCTGAAAAGCCTCGACGCGGCAGGCTTTATTATGACCGAAGTCGCGTATTCGGCGCGGAGCGGTCTCGCCGGGCATTCGCACGAAAACGCTCATTTCCGCCTTGTTTTGCAGGGCGCTTATACCGAGTCGCACAACCGGCGGGACTTGGAATGCCGCGCCCTCCACCCTGACCTTCCGACCGCCGGGCGAGGCTCACGAAGACGAATTTCACAATCAGGAAGTGCGGGTTTTTACCATCGAGATTCCGCCGCGCCGGATGCGGTTGCTCGAACATGATTCGATATATCAGGGTCGCTCGGTCAATTTCAAGGGCGATTCTGTCAGGCGGCTTTCCGAGCGCAAACTACGTCAGCGAGCTGCGCCGCTGGCAGAAAGAACTGAACCGCGTCACCGCGCCGGACAAAGACCCGTTCAGCGACCCGTTCGAATTGCAGGACGGCATCGACACCGCCCGCCGGCTGCAAACAAAACCCGATAAGAATTGGAGCTGACCCGCTCTTAATCCTGCGGTCAAGCCGCGTCCCCGCGAGGCGCGAAAAATATTGACAGGTAAAATTAACCTGTGCTAGTTTCTATCAACCGACAACATAAGAGCTTTGCCGCAGGAGCTCGGCTTTTCCGTTTTCACGACCAG
>DATHBC010000595.1:0-7095 GCA_035296345.1 Pyrinomonadaceae bacterium
AAAAGACCGAGACTTTTAAAGTCAAAGGAACGCCGAAGGTGACGGTCGAGGCGAGAAATTGTTCCGTCACCGTGAAGGGCTGGGACAAACCCGAGGTGCAGTATCTCGTCACCAAGTTTTCCAAGCTGCAGCAACCGGTCAATTACAAGGTCGACCGCAGCGATACGCAGGTCAACATCAGAGTTACCGAAGAAACCGCGCCGCTGACCGACAGCAGCGTGGTTTTCGGCGATTTGAGCCGCGTGCGCGTGGAGGTTTACGTGCCAAAAAAGTCGAATCTGCGGATTCTCACTAATCGTGAAATCCGCATCGAAAACGTTTCCGGCGACGTTGAACTCGAAGGCGGCGAAGATGCCGTCAACATCCGCGACGTCGACGGACGCCTGCGCGTGGCGACCAGAGACGGCAGCATCCGCGTTATCGGATTTCGCGGCGATCTGGAATCGAGAACCGTTGACGGCGCGATGAATCTGGAAGGCGATTTTCAGAAAATCAACGCTCAAACCGCAGACGGGACGATTGTTTTGACGCTGCCGGAAAATGTCAGCGCCAATATCGAATCGAACCGCGAAGACATCGAGACGGAAGGCATTTCGCTGGTTCGCGCCGCGGCAGGCGACAAAAAGAACGTTTCCGTCTGGAAAGTCGGCAACGGCGGCGGCAACAGCAGCGCCAGTTATAGACTTTATACGACAGCCGACGGGCAGATTTTCATACGCAGTTCAAATAATCTGAGAACGAGCTTCTAAGTGTTGTAGCGAAAAAAATTTCTTCTCTACAAAAAAATCTTGAAACTCTGTGACCGAATCTGCGTTTTAGTCATTAAGCGGAAACTATTCCTTTTTCTGCATTCATTTTAATAATTGATTTAATAATTGATTCCTTTTCACCAGCGCAAGAGGTAAGCTATGAATAAATTATTCGCTCTTTTTACGATTTTATTTTTCTCGATTTGTCTTCAAGCCCAAAACACCGCTCCGACTGTTACCGCCGAAACAAACAGTTCTGCAACAGATAAAGATAAAAAGACGGAAATCGCCAAAAACAATTCAAACTCCAATTCCCAGACCGCCGACGGGGACAACACCGTAAAAGTCGGAAAATTTAATCTGCCGCGCGAAAAAGCCGAGCCGGTTCTCGTCGGCAAATTTCCCGCCTCGCCCGTCATCGACGGAAAGCTCGACGACGAGGTGTGGAAAAGCGCGCGGGTTTTAAAAGATTTCTACCAGACGTATCCGGGCGATAACATCGCGCCGTCGAAGCCGACCGAAGTATTACTCGGCTACGACGAAAAACATCTCTACATCGCTTTTCGCTGTTTTGACGAAAAAGACAAAATCCGCGCCACGGTCGCCAAACGCGACAGCGTTTTCGGCGAAGACAACGTGCGCGTCTGGCTCGACACGTACAACGACCAGCGCCGCGCCTACGTTTTGGGCTTTAATCCGTTCGGAATCCAGCAGGACGGAATTTACACGGAAGGTCAGGGCGCGGATTTTTCGGTCGACATCGTGATGGAATCCAAAGGCGTCATCGAAGATTGGGGCTGGTCGGTCGAAGTCAAGATTCCTTTCAAATCCCTGCGCTACTCGGCGGGAAAAGGAAAGCTCTGGGGCTTTAACGTCGCGCGCAACATCGACCGCTTCAACGATGAAATGAATCAATGGCTGCCGGACGACCGCAACATTTCCGGTTTTCTCGTCAAACACGGAAAACTGACCGGGCTTAACGAAATCAAAGCCGAGCGCACGCTGGAAATCGTGCCGAGCATCACCGTTTCGGAAACCGGACGCCGCTTTAAAGCCCGCGAAAACGCCGCCGGCAGATTCGTCAACCAGCCGATTAAGCAGGACATCGGCGTGACGATGAAATATACGATAACGCCGAACATCACGCTGGACGCGGCTTACAACCCGGATTTTGCCGAAATCGAAGCCGATGCGCTGGTCGTCACGGCAAACCAGCGTTTTCCGATTTTCTTTCAGGAAAAACGCCCGTTTTTTCTCGAAGGCGCGGACGTTTTCAACTCGCCTTTACAGATTTTTTACTCGCGCAACATCGTCGACCCGGATTACGCGGCAAAGCTGACCGGAAAAGTCGGAAAAAATTCTTTCGGGTTGCTCGTCGCTTCGGACAACGCGCCGGGAAACTACGAGGAAGAAGACCGCAACGACCCTTCCGTTCGTCGTCGAATCAACGAATTCGTCGATGAAAACTCGCTTTTTGCCGTCTTGAGAGTGAAACGCGACTTCGGTAAAAACAACAACGTCGGGTTTTTCGGAACTTTCCGAAGCTTTCCCGAACAGCGAAATCTGGTCGGCGGCTTTGACGGAACTTTCAAGTTTACCGATAAATTAATTTCGACGTTTCAGGTCGTCGGAACGCACTCGCGCCGCTGCTTTTTCGACGCGGCATTCGAGCCGACATTAGAACCTTTGCAGGCGCAGCGCAACCGGGAAATTTGCGGAACCGGCTCGTTCAACGTTAACTTCAACGTCGACCCGACTATTATTCCTAACCCGCACCAGAATCCCGCATTGAATTCTAATTCCAGCACGTTTAATAAATATCGCACCGGAAACGGTCTTGGATATTACGTGAATCTGGATTACACGGAGAAAAAACGCGGCTGGTTTGTCGAGGCGGGCGGGCGTTCGAAAGACTATCGCGCCGAATCCGGCTTCACGCGCCGCGTCAATACGAATTTTATTTTCGGCGCTAATCGCATCAGCACCGAGCCGAAGCCGAAGGAAAAAATCATTCGGATTGACTGGCGGCAGTTTTCCGGCATTAATTACGACTGGAAAGGTCGCCTGCAGGAATTGAACTTCGGCACGAATTTCAATTTCGCGCTTCAGCGCAACACTTTCGTTTTCGTCGAATCGGGCATTTCCCTGGAACGGCTCAGAGAAGAAGAATTCGGCTTGAAACGCTCGGCGACGCGCGGCGGCGCATTCGCCGGCGACCCGACGCGCTCGGTCTGGCAGCATTACGTCAGCGGCAATCTCAACACGACGCCGGTTAAAAGGCTGAGCTTCGGGGCGTTTGTCGGTCACATCGTCAACGCCTACGATTTCGATTTCGGAAATCGCCCGCAAAATCCGGGTCCCGGCAGGCAATTCGACGCGGAAGTTTACGGCGAAGTTCGCCCGGTCGACCCTTTGCGCGTTTCGCTCAGCTATCGCAAAAGCCGCCTGGTGCGCAATGACAACAGCGTCAGGGCTTTCGATTCCGACCTGATTACCGCTCGCTCGACGTATCAATTTTCGCGCTTTACCTTTGCTCGTTTCCGGCTCGATTACAATTCGTCGAACCGAAACTTCAGCGGTCAGGCTCTGCTCGGCTGGAACCCGAGTCCGGGAACGGCTTTTTACGTCGGCTATAACGACAACTTTAATTACAACGGCTTTAACCCGTTTACGGGAAACCTCGAACGCAATTTCGAGCGAAACAGCAGAACCTTTTTCATACGGGCTTCGTATCTATTCAGGAAGAGCTTTTGATTATTGCCATCTCTTTCGCACGAGAGCTAAATTATTCATACTTAGCTCCTCGTTATGTAAATAATTCTCGTGCGGGAGGATAAGGGCGGCGGCTGGTCACCGTCGCCTTTTTGTTTTTGCCCAAACGCGTCGCGGGATTCAAAAAATGCGCCGCGCAAACTCAATAACACGCTGGGAAAACTCAATAACACGACAAGAGAATTAAATAACACGACAAGAGAATTAAATAACGCGACAGGAAAATTAAATAACACGACGGGAAAACTCAATAACGCAGCAAGGAAATTAAATAACACGAAGAGAGAATTAAGTAACGCGAAGAGAGAATTAAATAACACGAAGTGAAAATCAAATAACACGAAGTGAAAATTAAGTAACGCGAAGTGAAAATTAAGTAACGTGGCAAGAAAACTCACTAATGTATCGAGAAAATTAAATAATCTGTCAGGAAAACTCGATAATATCTTGAGATAACTCAATAATATGTCGTGATAACTCAATAATTCCTTGAGAAAACTCGATAATATGACTGGAAAATTAAATAATGCGCCGCAATATTACGATATTGCGGCGCATTATTTAATGTTTACGGCGAGCTTTATGTGGAAATAAAAGCTTCGTCGCGATTGTTTCTATTGAAAAACGTTCGCCGCGGGCGTAATAGTCACGTCCTGCGGGCGCAGTTTAATCGGATAAGTCGAGATGACCTTATCTTCGTCGAGAATTTCCGGCGGCTTCGGCGCGGCGTAGGTTATCGGCGACGGTTTATTGTTCAGAATCGCGTCGCGCAAAGCTTCGGCGTCTTTCGTGACCATCACGACGCGCATCGAATCGTTGTCGCCGAAATATTTCCGAATCGCGTTGTTGACGTCCTGCAAGGTCAGCTTTGCCAGCTCGTTTTTCATAAACGCGTTGTAATCGCCGATGCCGTAATAACGGCTGTCGAGCGCGTAACCGAGCTCGGCGTCCTTCGTCTGCGTCAGGATGTTGACGTATTTCGACAGAAATTCGCGTGTGCCTTCAAAGGCTTCGGGCGACATTCCGTTTTCGACCAGCTTGTGATATTCATACAGCGCGGCGCGCAGGGCGAAATGCGCGTTTTGCGGCTCGACCGGGCGAATCCACATTTGAAAAATCTGAAATTTTCGCGCCAGATTCGGGTCGGGCTCGAACTGAAACATTCCGCGCGGGAAATATTCGATGTAAGCGTAGTCGCCGTAGTTCAGCCCGCGCAATTCGCGAATGCGGCGGTAAAGATAGCTGTTCGACGAGCGATGCTGACCGAAATACGAAGCGACCACGGCGAGCGCGACGTAATCTTTGCCGCTCGCGCGGTTGACCGGAATCGGCAAACCGAGCGAAATCGCCGTCGCGCGCGTCTCGCGCTGCACGATGTCGATTTTCAAGCCGTTTTCCAGTTTCGGCTCGCCGATTTTTCTCATCACGCGCGCGCCTTTCGGCAGCTTTTGAAAATCAGCCGCGAGCTGTCTGGAAAATTTCGCGTCGAAGCCGCCCGAAAGACCCGTCACCAGATTCGCCCGCGTGTAATTTTTCGCGTAAAAATCCTTCACGTCCTGAATCGACAGTTTTTCCAGGCTCGAAATCCGCCCGCGCGAATGATGCTCGTATGGATGCGCGGCGTAGATGATGTTGTAAAGCCGCTCTTTGCCGAGTTCCTCGTCGTTGCCCTCGCGCAGGCTCACCTTCAGAAAGTTGAGCGCGTCCTGTTTGAGGCGCGTGAAATCTTCCTCGCGAAAGCCCGGTTCTAAAAGCATCTGGCGAATCAGCGCGTAATATTTCGGCAGATTGTCGACGTGCGTCTGACCGACGAATGTCGTCATTTCCTTATCGACCTGCCAGCCGAAACCGGTCGCCATCGGGTAAAACTGCTCGCCAATCTGCTCGTAAGTCAGATTTTTCGAGCCGCCCTGCGCCAGCATCGCGGCGGTCAGCGAAGCCAAGCCTTCCTTGCCGCCGGGGTCGTCAATCGAGCCGGTCAGAAATTGAATGCGAAACGTAATCAACGGCGATTTGCTCGGCTGAAAAACGGCGTTTGAGCTTGAAGTCATAGTTTGTTTCGGCGCAACTCTGGTATTAGCGCGCTTCTGAGCAAAAACCGGAAATGCGAAAACGGCGATTAAAACCGCCGAAACGCCGAGGCGAATAAAATTAAACGACGAATTTTGCATTTTGCATTTTGCGTTTTGCATTAATAAACGTTTTGCGCTTGGCATTATTTCGTCCCTCCTTTTTTCGTCGCCAGCGTGACAATCGTTTGATTGTTTTCCTTGAAATATTTTTCCGCGTAAAAGCGTATGTCTTCCGGCGTGATGGCGTCGTAGAGCGCGAAAACTTTATCAATCGTGTCGGGCGAGCGGCGCAGCGCGATGTATTGCGCCAGCGTGCCGGCGATGGCGTCGCTGCTGTTCATCCTCATCGAAAAGCTGTAGCGCAGGCGCGAGCGCGTTTCGTCCAACTGTTTTTGCGGAATCAGTTCTTTGGTGTATCTCTGAAAAGTTTTCAAAATCTCGTCGCGGACGTAATTTAAATCCTTCTCGTCTTTGAATTGCGACCAGACGGCGAAAAGCTCCGGGTCGACGTTATTGCCGAAGTCGGGCGCAATCCAGACCGCTTTCTGCTCCTGCAAAACGAGCTTTTGATAAATGTCGGAATTTTCGCCGAAAGCGACGGCGCTCAATAAATCCAGAGCCGCTTTGTCTTTTTCGGTATCGGAGAAAGCCGGACCGCGATAGCCGACGACGATGTGCGGCAGAGTCTGCGAAGTCCATTCGATATGCTTGCCGCGCGCTTTGTCCTGCGGTTTCTCGACCGGAATCTGCTGCCGATAATCGCCCGGTTTCCAGTCGCTCCAATATTTTTTCACCAGCGCCAGAACTTCCGGCTGTTTGACGTCGCCGACGACGATAATCGTCGTGTTTTCCGGTCGGTAAAAGCGATTGAAAAACTGCCACGCGTAGGCGTATTGATTCGGGTAATCCTTGATGTCTTCGAGATAGCCCATCGTCGTGTGACTGTATGTGTGTGTGGTGAACGCCGTCTCGCGCAGCACCTCGGACATTTTAAAAGTCGGGCTGGCGCTGTTTTTGTTGTATTCGCCCAGCACGGCTCCGGCTTCGGTTTTGTATTGCTCCTCGGTGAATTTCAGACGCTGGAAACGGTCGGCTTCGAGCCGCATCACCTCGTCCAAATCTTCTTTGGCGAAGGTTTCGTGATAAACCGTCCGGTCGTCGGACGTATATGCGTTGCTCGACGCGCCGGATTTCTTCATTACCGCGTCAAAGCTTCCCGCCGGGAAATTTTCGCTGCCGCGAAACATCAGGTGCTCGAAAAAATGCGCGTAACCGCTTCTTTTCGCTTCGACCTCGTTGCGCGAGCCCGCGCCGACGACGATATACAGCGCGACCAGATTCGGATAATCGGTCGGCACGGTGACAAGACGCAAACCGTTCGGCAAATCGTCGGTTTTATATTGATACGGAAAAACCTTTCGCGCCTGCGCGCCGGTCGTCGTAACCGAAACCGCCAGAAATAAAGCTAGAAACAGTAGGAAAAATCTCATTTTTTACTCCTT
>DATHBC010000596.1:0-1861 GCA_035296345.1 Pyrinomonadaceae bacterium
TCGGACTTCCAGTCGAAAAGCTCGGTTTTCAGATTTTCCCAGACGGACGGCTCGGCGGCTTCCGCTTTCGATTTGTTTTTTTTCTTCTTTTTCTTTGCCGCCTTTTGCGTTTCAGAATCGGATTCGGAGATTTCCGCATCCGAGATTCGAGATTTGAAATTCGAAGTTTCGCGCCTCGCCAGCAGAAACATAAAAATCGGCGCGGTCAGCAAAATCTCCGTCCGGTTGCCGAAACCGAGCGCGAAGAAAAAACCAGCCAGCAGGGGCTTTCGTTGATAAACGGTAAAATAAATCGCGCCCAGCTCGCCGACCATCGCAAAGCCGAGCGCAAGCTGCCACGCGCCGCCCATCACGAGATTCGTCCACATCCACGTGCCGAACAAAATGCCCGAAACCATTAAAAGCCGCTTGCCCGCGCCGTAATTGTAATTTCGCGCAATCAGCAGCAAAAACAAACAGACGGCGCTCGCCGACAGCGCGGCGATAAAGGCGGCGGGCATTTCCGAAATGACGCCGGCGAGCTTTAAAAACGCGAACGGAATCATCGTCAAAACGCTGCCCAGAGGAAAAACCGAATAATAAAAGTCTTCAAACGGCACGAATTCGTTCAGCCACGAAGGCTGTCGTTCGGCAAAAGCTATCTGCCCGCGCAGGATATTTTCGGCGACGCGGAAAGTGTAATCGTAATAATGCTGCGGCTTCGGATTGCTGAAATAATAAACCAGACCGACCGCCGGCAGCAGACAGCCCGCGAGAATTTTTTGACGGTTCGCCGAATTTTCTTCCGGTAGCTCGGTCATTAACAAATACAGTCTAATAAATTTGAAATTAAAGACAAATTTATTTTCCGCTTTTATTTTCCAAAGGTTATTTGCCGCTAAAAGACGTCGTTCCGGCAATCAGTTTTCGCGCTTCGGCGACGGCTTCTTCCTCGCCCGTGATTTTGCCGTCGAGCTGCATTTCGTAAACGGCGTCGAGAATTTCCTTGAATTGCGGCGAGGGTTTCAAACCGAGTTCGATGAGATGCCTGCCCATCAGAATCGGCTTCGGCGCTTCTTTTTCGACCGAAAGCCCGCGCACTTTTTCGATAAACCATTCCTGCGCTTCAGCCTTAAACCATTTTTCCTTCGGCAGCCATTCCGGATTTCTGCCCAGGCTGTCGGCTTTCGCCACGCGATACAACAAATCCGGCTCGACCTTTCGCGCCAGCCGGCGAAACGCGCCGTCGCCCGGTTTAGACTTATAAAACATTCCGGGCGTCAGATGAAAACGGACGAGCTGAATGACCTGCTCGCGCACATCGTAACCGTCGAGCGTAAAAATTCCGAGCCGGTCCAGAAACGAAAGCGTCGGCTCGACGCCCGCTTCGTCGTGCCCGTGCGAGCGCCATTTGCCGTCGAAAAACCTGGTCGTCGGCGGTTTCCCGAAATCGTGGCACAGCGCGCCGAGCATCACCGCGACTTTTTTCGCGTACGGCAAATCGTCAATCAGCTTTCGCGCCTCGTCGGCGACCATCAAAGTATGCACGTCGACGTCGCCTTCCGGATGCCATTCCGGCTGCTGCGGAACGCCGACGAGCGATTTCAGTTCGGGAAAAAGCTGCTCGACGACGCTTAAATCGTAAAGCCGGCGCAGACCAATCGAAGGCTTTGCGGCGAGCAGCAGAATCTTTTCCAGCTCGCTCCAGATTCTCTCTTTCGGCAAGTCGGTCAAATCGATTCGGCGGCAGATTCGAATTGTTTCCGCGTCGATGTCAAACTCGAAACGCGCGGCAAACTGCGCCGCCCGCAGCACGCGCAGCGAATCTTCGGCGAAAGTTTCCGCGGAGACGACGCGCAAAATTTTATTTTCGATGTCTTTC
>DATHBC010000597.1:0-5188 GCA_035296345.1 Pyrinomonadaceae bacterium
GCGACGGGCAGGCGAATTGCCGAAAACGCGGCGAAGCATTTAACGCCGGTCGTGCTGGAGCTCGGCGGCAAAGACCCGATGATTGTTTTCCGGGACGCGAATCTGAATCTCGCGGCGGAAGCGGCAATCTGGGGCGCGTTCTGCAATTCCGGTCAGTCCTGCTCGTCGGTCGAAAGGCTCTACGTGGAAGAATCAATCGCCGCAGAATTTACCGACCTGATTGTCGAAAAAACAAAGAAGCTGCGGCAAAACTACGGCAGCGACGAATCGACCGACATCGCGGCGATGTCGAGCGAAAGACAATTAAAACTCGTCGAAGACCACGTGCGGAGCTTTGCGGAAGAAGGCGCGAAAATCCTGACGGGCGGCAGGCGCAACCGGAATTTTAAAGGCTCGTTTTTCGAGCCGACCGTTATCGCGGGCGCAGACAATTCGATGCGCGCGATGCGCGAGGAAACTTTCGGTCCGACGCTTCCGATTGCCGTTTTTAAAACCGAAGAAGAAGCCGTCGAACTGGCGAACGATTCGGAATTCGGCTTGACGGCGAGCGTCTGGACAAGGGATTTGAGAAAGGGCAGGCGCGTCGCCGAAAAAATCGAAGCCGGAACGGTTTGCGTCAACGAGGTTTTATACACGCACGGCATCGGGCAGACGCCCTGGGGCGGCTTTAAAAATTCCGGCTACGGCAGAACGCACGGGCGCGAGGGCTTGCTGGAGCTCGTCCAGCCGCAGCACATCCACGTCAACCGCTTCGCCGTCCTGCCGAACGCCTGGTGGCTTCCCTATTCGCCCGAAGCCGTCGAAACTTTTCGCGGCTTCGCCAGATATTTCGCCACCGGCTCGCTGTTTCAAACGATGAAGCTCGCGCCGCAAATGCTCAGAAGGCTCAGGCAGCTGCGCCGGAAATGATTATTTCGAGGTGAAAACGTGAGCGGGATTAAGCGTCGAAGCAGCAGGCTGTTAATTACCTTTTGGGCTTTGATTTTGTTCATCTCGGCGAGCCGTGCCGGATTTTCTGAAAGAGAAGCGTTAAAACCCGTGCTATAATTTCGGAGAAAACACTATCACCGAAGGAAAAAATTTATGCCGAAATACGTTATCGAGCGCGAGCTTCCCGGCGCGGGAAAGCTTTCCCCGCAGGAGCTTCAGGCAATTTCGCAGAAATCCTGCGGCGTTCTGAGCAATCTCGGAGCGTCCATCCAATGGCTGCAAAGCTACGTCACCGACGATAAAATTTACTGCGTTTATATCGCGCCGAACGAAGACATGGTGCGCGAGCACGCGCAACAAGGCGGCTTTCCGGCAAATAAAGTTTCCGAAGTCAGAACCGTAATCGACCCGACGACAGCGGAATAAAGGTGAGAAGTGAGAACTGATAACTGATAACTGATAGTTGATAACTGAGAACTGATAACTGAACGGATTTTAATTCTCAGTTCTCACTTCTCACTTCTCAACTATCAGTTATGAGTTTTACTGCTCTTTCATCTGTTTCTGCAACTGCACGATGAAGGAGCGGACGGCGCTGGCTTCGGCGCTGTCGGGAAAAACGCGCAGAAATTCCTCGTAAATTTTGATGGCTTCGGCGTATTTCTGCTGTCTTTCATAAGAGACGCCGAGCATCTGGTAGATAACCTCGGCGTCGGGCGCGCCGGAAAGCTGCGTCAGAGCGAGTCTGAAGGCGGCGGCGGCAAGGTCATAGTTGGTTTTCTCCTGCTCCAAATCGCCTTCCGAGCCAAAGGCTTCCGCTCTCTCCTTGTAAAGCAAGCCTAATCCGGCGTGGGCTTCCGGTTGAAAGCCCTTACCTTCGCGGATAGCGCGCCGAAAGGCGGCAATCGCTTTTTCGTCCTCGCCTTCCGAACGATAAATTCTGCCTTCGACGGCTGATGCTTCCGGGTAGACGGGTTTGATTTTTCTGGCTTCGCGCAGCGCCTTCATCGAGTCTACGGTATTGTTGCTGTCTAAAAGCACGCGCGCCAAGCCGAGCTGCGCTTCGGCGAATCGCGGGCGCAGGCTGATGGCTTTCCGGTAAAGCTCGACGGCTTTTTCGCGGTCGACGGTCGTCGCCGCTTCGGCTTGCTGAAAGGTCAGCTCGGCTTCGTCGGCGGTTTTGACGAGCACGACCTTGACCACGCCCTTTTGAGCGGCGGTCAACGTTTGCGCGGCTTCCTTAAAGCCGTCGGCGCGGACGCGAAGCTTGCGGACGCCGTTCGGCACGGTTCTGATAAGAAGCTTTCCGCTCGCATCGGTCGTGCCGCGCCGAATGTCGTCCATCCAGACAATCGCGTTCGGTTCGGTCATGACCGTAATCGAGCGCGCGGCTGCCGTCTGCGCCATCGAAAAATCGCTCAGACCAATCGCTAAAACTACTAAAACGAAAATGTAAAATTTGTAACGCATAAGCTTACCTTCTTTCTGCGGCTGTTTCCGCTGCTGCTGTTTATGATTGCAGAACCCGAAAACCGCGTTGCATATTCAATTACGAATTACGAATTACGAATTACGAATGGTCGATTAAATACAGGCGTTCGATTTAATTCAGGCTTTCGTAATTCGTAATTCGTAATTCTCATCTATTTCCCCTTTTGCCGCGTCTGCGCCCGCAAACGAAATCCTGATAAACAGCGGCGCAATCAGCTTCTTCGCGACCGCCGTAAACAGAATGACGCCGCAAAGCCTGTCCGACCTCGACAGTCGCGCCGGGCGCATTCGGCGAAAGCATTATAATTTCCCTCTTGACGGTCTGAATATTTCTCAATAATACAATTTGCGTCTCGAATCGCCAAAAACAGGTTTTTATGAGAAAGCCGGACAATCCGCCGAAAGAAGCGGTTTTCGATTGGTTGGGAATAATAATTGCTTTGTTTGTAAATTCTAAATAAGCGTACTAATTCGCTTCACAATTAGATAATTCAAGGAGGAGAACCAATGCAGGTAAGAGAAGTTATGACCGAGAATCCGGCTTGCTGCACGCCCGAAACCGATTTGCAGCAGGTGGCGCGAATGATGATTGAAAATGATTGCGGCTGTATTCCGGTCGTCGATAGTCAATCGAGTAAAAAGCCCGTCGGCACGATTACCGACCGCGATATTACTATCCGGACGGTCGCCGCCGGACAAAATCCGCTGACGATGAAGGCTTCGGAGATTATGTCCATCGACATCGCGACCATTAAGCCGGATTCCAGTCTGGAAGAATGTTTCGAGGCGATGGAAGAAAGGAACATCAGGCGTATTCTGGTGGTCGATGAAAAGGGCGGCTGCTGCGGCATCGTCGCGCAGGCAGATGTGGCGCAGCACGGCAAAAATCCCGCCCGCACCACTGAATTTTTAAGAGAAATTTCCGATTCGGACCAGTCGCATAATATGACGATGTCGAAAGATTACCAGGGCAGCAGCAGCGGCACGAGTAAATCTTCCGTCGGCGCTCGCTCGATTCTGCCGCTTTTATTCGGCGTCGGTTCGGGCGCGGCTTTAGCCTATTTTGTGGGCGGACGAAAAACCCGTCAGGGCGGCGAAACGACAGGCGGCTCAGGTTCCAGGCGGTATCTGGATGCCGAAAGCGAAGTAAACAAAAGGCAGCACAATTTACAAAACCGCTTTCAGGAGCTGAAAAAGGAAACGCAGGAACCGGTAACGGGCAGCGTCGAATCAAAGCCGGGCAGATTTGAACTAAAAACTTCGACAAACGGAAAATTTCATTTCAACTTAAAATCCGGAAACGGCGAGACGATTTTATCCAGCGAGCTGTATAATTCCCGAAGCGCGGCGGAAACGGGCATCGAATCGGTCAAGGAAAACGCCCTGGACCCGAATCGTTACGAACGCAAGCTGAACAAAAATGAGGAACCCTATTTTGTCCTGAAAGCGGCTAACGGAGAGATAATCGGCACGAGCGAGGTTTTCTCTTCCGAGACGATGCTGGAAAATACCATTTCAGCCGTCATGAAAAGCGCGCCGACGGCGGTCATCTCAAATACGGCTAGTTAAACGACACTGAGCCGGCGAACCGTCATGTAAATAAAAGCCTGCCGCGGCAAAAACGGCAGGCTTTTATCTTCTTTATCCGGTTCCTTGCGCGCCGCGCGCCGAAGTCGATAATTTCATCGCTCTGGAAGCTCGCCGGCAACCGGGAAAGCGCAAAAACTTTTCATTCAGGACGACTAAACTTGACCTTTTCGCTCGTCAATTTATAATTGAATATTCGTGGCTGGGTAGCTCAGCTGGTTAGAGCGTCGGATTCATAACCCGAAGGTCGAGTGTTCAAGTCACTCTCCAGCCACCACAATTTACTGCAATTTTCAGAAGCACTACTGCTTCTTTTCTTTTTGGTGATAATGTTCTTTCCGGTGACAATTCGCGCATAAAACTCGGCACTTAGCGATTTCCTGCTGTAGCTGAGCTAAACTCGGTCGGTCTCTCCGACTACTCACTGAAAATTTCTTTTGGCTTGGGTCAACATGGTGAAATTCCAAACAAGCCGGATGATTTTCGCCGCAGATTTCACAAGAGAGTGTTTTCTTATATTCACGAAACCAGCTTTCTATTCCCGCATCTCTAATTCTTACATAAGAAATATGCTTAGCTTTGTTTTCCTGATACCAGCGTCTTTTGTATTCACGCTGATAGGCGCGCTTTTTCTCAATATCTTTAAAAGGCATAAAAGTTTCTCCGTTTCCGAATATTCAGTAGAAAAATGTTAAGCTAAACTTCGCTCTATTCCAAATTTTATTTTTTATTTGACGAATATTTACAGGCGCAAAATCGTTTTTGCAGAGACTGGTTTTACGCAGAAAGTAGTTCTCGAAACTTCTATTTTACTCGTTTCGTGTTAAGATATTCGCCATGAAGATTTGTCCCAAATGTCACTCTTCATATTCCGATGAAAGCCTGAATTTTTGTCTGACGGACGGTGTTCCGCTGGTTGCCGAAAGCGCGAGTTCTGCTTTTTCTTCCGGCGAGCGGCAGCTTTCCAGCCGGCATTCGTCGTGGCAGGAGGCTGAAACCCTGCACGACAGCAGCTTTATTTTTCCGGCGGCTGGCGGCGAGCACACGACTTCGCCGAATTCCGGCGCGCCGACTTTTGCTTCCTCCGCTTCGCAGACGACCTCTGCGGCTGTTAACGTCGCCTCAGCGCCGCCGCAAAAATCTTCAAATCTTATTTTGCTTTCGATTGTCGGCGTGCTTT
>DATHBC010000598.1:0-2587 GCA_035296345.1 Pyrinomonadaceae bacterium
CCGACGGGATTTCTCTGACGGGCGCGGATTCAATCACTGGTTTTAACACTAACGGAATCGCCTTTAATATCGTTTCTCCCGCCGGCATTTCCCTGACGGGCGCGGACGGCACAATTTCATTGACCGGCGCGGACGGCATCAATGTCACCGGGGCGACCGGAATTTCATTGACCGGCGCGGACGACAAAACTCCTTTGCCGATGAGCGGCTTGCAGAGCGTCGACCCGGAGCTGGCGATATGGATGAACCGCGCGACCGACGACAGCAACGTCAATGCCGTTATCGTTTATCATAAATACCCGACGCCTGCGGATTTGTTGAAATTGCAGCAACTCGGCATTATGGGCGGAACGAAGTATCGCGTCCTGCCGATGATTATGGTGACGGCGACGCGACAGCAGCTCATTGCCGTTTCGCGCCTGCCGCAGGTTCGTTCAATTTACGGCAACCGCACTTTATCGTCGAACATCGACCCGTTTTTTAATAAAACGCAGGTTCACCGCATCAATACCGACAGCGATTTGCAAACGCACAATTCCGGGTTATCGGTTTCGGGACGCAACGTGACGGTCGCCGTTCTGGATACGGGCGTCAATTCGCTGCACAACGATTTGTCGGGAAAAGTCGTCCAGAACGTTCGCCTGCAAGACACGCAGAGCGCCGCTCTGGGCTTCGTCAATCCGCTGGCGATTGAAAACGTTCCGAATACGGACCCGCTCAGCGGGCACGGAACGTTCGTCGCGGGCGTCATTGCCGGCAGCGGCTCGATGTCGGGCGGAAAATACAGCGGCGTCGCGCCGGGCGCGAAAATTCTGGGTCTGGCGGCGGGCGACCTGAATCTGACGCACGTTCTGGCGGGCTTCGATTACATTCTGCAAAAGGGCGCGAATTACAACGTCCGCGTCATTAACTGCAGCTTTTCCGCAAAAACCGTTTACGATTTCAACGACCCGGTCAACATCGCCACCAAGACGCTGACCGAGCGCGGCGTGGCGGTCGTTTTTTCGGCGGGAAATTCCGGCGCGGGCAGCGGCACGCTGAATCCGTATGCCGCCGCGCCGTGGGTCGTCAGCGTCGGCGCGACGGATGAGAAAGGCAATCTGGCGAATTTTTCTTCGCGCGGCGTGTTTGGCGACGCGCGAAATACGCCTTCGCTGGTCGCGCCGGGCGTCAGCGTCGTCAGCCTGCGCAGCGCGGTTTCGCAGACCGGCGTTTTGGGCGTTCCGACCGATTTGCAGAGATTAACGGCAGCCGAAGCGCCGTTTTACACAACCGCCAGCGGAACGTCATTTTCCGCGCCGCTCGTCGCGGGGACGATTGCGATGATGCTGGAAACGAATCCGAATCTGACCCCGGCGGAAATCAAGGACATCCTGCAGCGCTCGGCGACGCCGATGCCCTTGAACTATCGACACGAAACCGGAGCCGGGATGCTGAATGCCTACGCCGCGGTTCTGGAAGCGGCTTTTCCGCAAAGAAGAACGGGCGTTTTCCGCTCGACGCTGGAAACGCACACCGTGAAATTCGCCACTTCCGTGACGCAGACTTTCAGTCAGAGCGTGACGCCCGGTTTGAGCACGCTGGTCAATCTTTCCGTGCCCGCGCACGCCCTGCAATCGAACGTCAGCATCGCGTGGGGCGGGCAGAACGTCAATGATTTGTCGATGAAGGTTTACGATTCAAACGGCGTTCTGAGCGGCGAATCGAATAATCTGAATACGACGGAGCTGACCGGCAGGCGCGAGAAGGTGAATCTGGTCAAACCGTCGAGCCAGTCCTACCAAGCCTTTATTCAACATACGAACAATAATTTCGCTACGGCGCAGGAATTTTTCGGTCTGGTGCAGACTTCCCGTGTCGAATACGCGCCGTTCGGCGACGTCAACGGTCTTTCGGCTGACGCGCAGAGCGCCGTTTACGACAGCCTGCGCACATTTTCAATGCTCCCGCACGGCGAAAATTTCCGCGCTTCGTCGGCGGTTTCGAGAACCGATTTGGCGGCGGCGATTGTCCGCGCCGGTCGCGTTCCGCAGTATGTGGCGAAAACGCCGATGTATTCCGACGCCGGAGACTTGCCGACGCGCAGCGTCATCGAAAGCATTCAGTCGAACCCTTCGGGCAAATTAATTTTCGACGCTTCGACCGGCGGCGCGTTTCATCCGGACGCCTCGGCAGCCAGGCTTATCGCGGCGGTGGCTTTCGTCAAAGCGGCAAATCTCGAAAATCAGGCGGCGACAGCCGTTTTCACGACCGAAGATGTAATCCCGATTCCGCCCGACCTGAACCTGATTCCGAGCGAATGGCGCGGCTACGTCTGTCTTGCCCTGCAAAAAGGCTTTCTGAAACTGGACGACGGAAATAATTTCAATCCGAATCGCGCGCTGACCCGCCTGGAACTGGCGCAGGCGATGAGCAAAATCGTCCGGACGGGAAACTAGAAAAAACGGCTATCAACGCAAAACGTCGAAAACGCAAAACGTCGAAAACGCAAAATGCAAAATGCAAAATGCAAAATGTAGGAATCAATTCCATTTTGCACTTTGCATTTTGCGTTTTGCATTAATGACGTTTTGCATTAATGACGTTT
>DATHBC010000599.1:0-3112 GCA_035296345.1 Pyrinomonadaceae bacterium
TCCGGCGGCTGCAAAATTAAAGTGAAAAATCCGCCGTTTTCGTCCTTGTGCGCCAGGAGGGCGTCTTCGATTCGGCTGCCCGCGGTTTTGTATTTCAAAACGAAATCACGGTTCGGAATTTCTTCGTCGTTTTTAAGTCTGACCGCAAAATGACTGGCGGAAAACTGCGTGGCGACGATTTCGTGCGTGTTCGAAGCGACGTTTTCGATTGAGACTCCGGCGTCGATTTCCAATTCCAGCGAAATCGTATGACCGGGGCGCGCCTCTGCT
This sequence comes from Pyrinomonadaceae bacterium, assembly GCA_035296345.1. Lineage (GTDB taxonomy): Bacteria > Acidobacteriota > Blastocatellia > Pyrinomonadales > Pyrinomonadaceae > JALZHR01. The sequence continues at coordinate 271 of DATHBC010000599.1, forward strand.
TCGGGCGAGATTTTCGCGGCGTCTTCCGGGCTGACGGTCGAGGGAATGTAACGCCGGGCGACGGTCATCGGAAAGCGGAACTCGTAGGCGTCGTCGGCGTACGGGAGCGTTTCGACGTAGCTGATAACGACCTTTATCTCCGCGCCGGGCGTGATGTTGGCGACCGCCTGCGTGAAGATATTCGGTCGCTGCTGCGACAGCAGCGCGGCGACTTTTCCTTCCTGTTTCGCTTTTTCGTAAACCGCCTCCGCTTGTTTGCGCTCCAATATTCTGCCTTTTATACTGCGCTCGCCGACGGTTATCGTCATATCGTCGACCGCCGCGTCGTTCGGCAGCGGAAAAGTGTAGACGGCTTCGATAGATTCGTTAAAAGGATTTTGAAACGTCTGCGTCACGGTCACGCGCGAGAGAAAACCGCCGATTTCAGCCCGGACGAAAGTATTTTTCAGCGGGCAAAGCCCCGCCTCTTCGCCTTTTTTGCCCACCACGTGCAAAGAGCCTTCACCAATTTTCCCGTCCTGCGCGAAGGCGAAAGCGGCGAACAGAGCCAGAAAAAGACACACCACGACCGCGCGAACAAAGAGAGAGTCTTGACGCATAACGCTCCTCGTAACTGTTGAATTGATTTGAAAAACTGTCTGTCGAAACAAAGGATGCGGCGAGCGGAAAAATTAGTTGCTCGGCGGCGGGAAATATTTGGGGAGTGAGCAGTGAGCAGTGAGCGGTAAGCAGTAAGCAGTAAGCAGTGAGCAGTAAGCAGTGAGCAGATATATATTCAGCTTCAACCTTGAAGTCTCGATTCTATAACTGCTCACTGCTCACCGCTCACTGCTCACTGATAAGTCTGCAAAAACTTCGGCGTGACGCGCGCTTTGGTCGCCTGCTCGAAGGCGTAGGCGATTTTTATCAGCGTCGGCTCGGTAAAGGCGCGTCCGAAAAATGAAATTCCGGCGGGCAAACCCTGCACGTAGCCAGCCGGAACGGTGACAATCGGGTAGCCGGCGACCGCCGCCATCGAGCCGCTTTCAAACACGCCGCAGTCGCCGTTGACCAAATCTATCATCCACGCCGCGCCGCCCGAAGGCGCGACGACGGCGTCGAGATTGTTTTTCGTCATGACCATATCCAAGCCCTGCGCCTGCGTCAGCGTTTTCGATTTCTGCAAAGCCAGACGATACTCGCGCGTGTTTAAATCGCCTTTCTTTTCCGCCATCAGAAAAATTTCCTGACCGAAATACGGCATTTCGCGCTCGCGGTTGTCTTCGTTGAATTTGATTAAATCGGCGAGCGTTTTATACGGCGCATTTCGCTGCGCCAGATATGCGTTCAAATCGGCTTTAAATTCGTAAAGCAAAACCGTAAATTCGGCGTCGCCGAACTTCGTGAGATGCGGAAACTCGACGTCCGTCAAAGTCGCGCCGCCGTCTTTTAAAACCTGTAGATGCGGCTCGATAACGGCGTCGATTTTCGAGCTGCGCCCGAAAAACTGTCGCCCGACGCCGATTCGCGTTCCGCGCAAGCCGTCCTTTTGCAGAAACTGCGCGTAATCTTTCACGGCTTTGCTCTTTGCCTGCGAAGTTATCGAATCTTTCGGGTCGAAGCCGACCATCGCGGTTAAAAGAATCGCGGCGTCGGCGACCGTGCGCGTCATCGGTCCCGCCGTGTCCTGCGAATGCGCAATCGGGATGACGCCCGAACGCGAGACGAGCCCGAGCGTCGGTTTGATGCCCGCGATGCCGCACGTCGCCGCCGGGCAGATAATCGAGCCGTCGGTTTCCGTGCCGACGGCGACCGCCGCCAGGTTTGCCGCGATTGCCGCGCCCGAACCCGACGAAGAGCCGCAGGCGTTTCTGTCCAGAATATAAGGATTTCTGGTTTGCCCGCCGCGCGCCGACCAGCCGCTCGAAGATTTGGTCGAGCGAAAATTCGCCCATTCGCTTAAATTGGTTTTGCCGATGATGACCGCGCCCGCTTCTCTCAATTGCCGAACCAGAAAAGCGTCCGCGCGCGGCGTCGGAGCATCGAGCAGCGCGAGGCTTCCGGCGGTCGTCTTCATTTTGTCCGCCGTGTCGATGTTGTCTTTGAGCAAAACCGGGATGCCGTGCAGCATCGACCGCACGCGACCGTTTTTGCGCTCCTTGTCCATTTCGACGGCGATGCGCTCGGCGTCCCGGTTAATTTCGATAACGGAATTCAGACGTTTATCGACCGCGCGGATTCTGTCCAGATATTTTTCGGTGATTCTTTCCGAACTCCACCTGCCCGATTTCATCGCTTCCTGTAGCTGCATCACGGTCATTTCCGAAAGCTCGAAATCGTCGCTGGTTTGAGTCAAATCATTGTCGGCTGCCGAAACTTTTTTCATATTGCCAAGCGTTAAAGCCGCGCCGGCGAGGGCGGCAGTTTCCAGAAATTCTCGTCGTTTCATTTTTTACCCTTTGATTATTTAATTAGTTTTTTCAGGCTGCCGTCGCCGCTGATTCGGCGCGAATTTGTTCGCCCCACCTGTTCGGCTCTGGCAAAAGCGCGCAGGAAATTTTCGCCCAGAACTTTCCGTGCATCGTCGTCGCTGTAGCCGCGCCGCAGCATTTCATACGTCACCAGCGCCAAATCTTCCATTCCGTTCATCGGCGCGGGCAGAAAGGGAACGCCGTCGTAATCCGAGCCGATGCCGATGTAATCTATTCCGGCGACGCGCCGGATATGGTCGATGTGGTCGACGATTCTTTTATAATCCGCCACGTAAATCGGATTTTCCGCCAGAAGCCTCCGCTCGGCTTCGTTAAACGCCTGCGGGTCGGTTTTGTACTGCTCGCGCAGCGCGTCGATTTGCGGTTTGAGG
>DATHBC010000600.1:0-2312 GCA_035296345.1 Pyrinomonadaceae bacterium
AAAAACTTTCCGTCGTCTTTGATATTCAAAATGAACTCGTTTTCCGGCGAAATATCAATGTTCATCTCGACAAATTCCGCATCCGAATGCCGCTTGATATTGGTCAGAACTTCCTGCGCGATGCGGTAAATCTGCATCTGCTCGTGGGGCGAAAAATTCAGGGCTTCTTCCGGATTTTCGGCGGCTGAGAATTTGTAGTTTTCAATCGTGTGGCTCAGGAGAAATTCGAGCGCGGCGACCAAGCCGACGTTTTCCAGCACGGACGGGCTTAAATCCTCGCAGATGCGGCGAATTTCAGTCGAAACCGATTCGATTTCGGCGCGAAAATCGGAATTGTTCGCCGACGGCGGCAGCTTATCGGTTTTCAGCATCAGGTTGCGCAAATCGGCGAGCGTCTGGTCGTGCAGGTCGCGGGCGATTCGCCTGCGCTCGCGCTCGGCTTCGTTTGCCAAATCGAAACGCGCGGCGGCAAGCTCGCGGTTGCGGTTCGCGATTCTTTTTCGCTCGACAATCGCCCAAATCAGGGCGATTAAAGCGACCGCGAGCAGCACGCCGAGCGCCGTCGCCGTCCAGGGGAAAGGCTCGCGGTCAACCGAAAACCGGATAACAAGCGGCTCGGAAGCGAGCAAATCTTTGTTGAAAGCGCGGGCTTCGATTCGGTATTCTCCGGCGTCGAGACCCGCGGGCGCGAACTGCGCGTCGCGGGTCAATCTTTTTTCCAGGACTTCGCCGCGCGAGTTTTTCAGAAAAAACGCGTATTGAAACTGTTCGGGAAAAGTGCGGCTGCTCAAGCCCGCGACTTCGACCAGAATCGAATTTTGCGGGTATTCGAGCTTAATAGCCTGCGCCGCTTCTTCAATATCGTGCAGGCGCTGGCTCAGGATGCGCGCGGCGATAATCTGCGGCGCAGCCGCGCTCGGCGCGTAGCTGACGACGCCGCGATTCGTGCCGATGAGCAGGCGATTTTCACCGGCGGGACGAATCAGCGCGAAAATCTGCTCGGATGGCAAGCCCTGTTCGACGTTCAAAGCAGCCGTCAACCAGCCGAAATCTTCGTCCGGTTTGATGTGAACGAGACCGCCGTTTAAGGTCGCCGCCCATATTTCCGCGCCGTTTATTAAAAAATCGCGCACCTCGCGATTGGCAATCACGTTTTGCGGCTCGCCGTTTTTCAGACGGAAGAGCCCGTTTGTACAGCCGAGCCACAAATTGCCTTCGCCGTCTCTGGCGATTTTTCGCACCGCCGCGCCGCCGAGTAAAGCATCGAGCGATTTTTCCTGCCGCGCTTCCTTACCGTCAAAGGTGAAAACCTCGCCGCGCGCCGTGCCTATCCAGAGTTTTTCGGCGTCGGCAAAAAGCGCGGTCGGCGCGTCGTTAGAGAATACCTGTATTTGATTTGCGCCGTCGATTTGAACGATGCCGCGCCCGAAAACCGCCGCGTAGGTTTTTTCCCGAAATTCGACGACGGCGCGCGAGTCGCCCGCCAAGATTTGTTTTCCGTCGGGCAGGAAAACGCCGCCCGGCGTGGCGAAAAGCGTCTGATTCTGTGAGTTTTCGGAAATCGTGTAAACGGAGCGCGCCGCGAAATTCGGAACTTCCAGCCAGCCCGCGCCGTCAAACCGGTATAACCCGCGATTCGTTCCGGCAAAAATTCGCCCGTCTTTTGTTTGATAAAGCGCCCGCACGAAATTTCCGTTCGAGTTTTCGCCGGACAATATTTGATTGAAAGGGCTTGAAGCGTCGAAACGGCTGACGCCGCGATTCGTGCCGATCCACAAAACGCCTTCGCGGTCGACGAAAAGCGCGTAAATCGTGTTTGAACGCAGCCCGCCAGCCGTGTTTTCAAAGGTGAAATTTCTGAGCTGCCGCGCGCCGCGAAAATAAAACAAGCCTTTGAATTGAGTTCCGACCCACGCGCCGCCCGCTTCGCCTTCGATTGCCAGAACATTGCCGAGGTCTGCGCCGATTTTTTCGGGGCGGGCAATATCTCGAAACGAAAAAAATCCGCTGTCGCCGTTTCTCGCGTCCGCGCCGAGCCACGCGTCACCGCTGCCGCCGCTTGCGTCCTGCGCCAGAGCGTTGACGAAAAACGGGCGCGGTCGGCTGAAAATTTCAGAAAAACGCCCGTTTTCAAAAACCAGTATGCCGCGGCTGCGCGTCGAGGCGACGAGCGCTGCGTCTTTTTCCATCAAGCCGGTGATTTTCAGAGGTTTTCCGTCGCTGTCCGCCAGCGGTTCGCCGGTTATGTTTTCGACCGTCAGGGAATTTTCACCCGCGCCGGCGGTTAATCTGAAAACAACGCCGCCGCCGGT
>DATHBC010000601.1:0-5657 GCA_035296345.1 Pyrinomonadaceae bacterium
AGAACAACAAATTTGAGATAAAGTAGCATGAGATGATTGAATACACGATTTTTTGCGACGTTTGCGGAGATATGATTGACAGCGATTCGCGCAGCGCGCCAAGCCAGAAAAAGAGCCAAAGCAAAAGGTTTGCTCGTTCGCATTCTTCGCAAAGACTATTGTCCGAAATGTGCTGAGAAACTTCAAAATGAAGGAGAAATTGATAACTATAGGTCTAAGAATTAAAATTTTGAAAGTAGATAAATATTTAATGGTTCCGTGAATAATCAAAGTGAGATAAAACCGTCACCCTTGATACTTATTCGCACGTTTTGCCTGATATGCAAAAGGAGGCTGCAAGCAAACGCTGCAAGCAAACTCGGAAAAGTTCTTTTTGGCTAAAAAAAAGAACAAAATTGAGAGTTGGCACACAATAGGCACACAAAACAGAAACGGCAGCCGAAATCGGCTGCCGTAACTTATTGAAAATATTGAATACACCCGGCATGATTCGAACATGCGACCTCTTGATTCGTAGTCAAGCACTCTATCCAGCTGAGCTACGGGTGCACAAAGGCGAATAATTAGACTACAAATCTTGCGCCTCGGTTGTCAAGTTTAGCAATAAAAATCATCATTTGGCAAAATAGCCTTCACGCGGGGACGTTAAAGAAAAAGCCGAGCAGGAGCATTTTACTCTTAATCGGCTTTTTAATTAAAAACTCAGGCACGAGTCTTGCAACAATATTAATTAAGCTGACTTAATAAATTAATTTATGTTTCAGTTTAGCTGTTTATTTAGTAACAGCAAGATTAAGGTTTAAAATCGGAGAAAATTATGAAAAATTTAAGATTCCTAGCAATTACGGGTATTGTGGCTTGTTGTATGGTGATTTTTGGAAGCCAGTCAAATACGAATGCACAGGGTCGCAGCGGTAAAAGCAGAGGTAATTCAAGTATTGGAAAAACTCGTTCCACCGATGTTATCCAACGCGGAATAGAACGGATGACCTCAAATCGTTCACAAAGAACCCAAAACCGTAACCGAGATTGGTATAACGACCGAAGAATCAGTAACTCAAGAAATAGACGAAATAATATTCGCACTAATAACGGGGTGAGAGATTGGGGTCGTGGAATTGGTCGCGGAAAAGGTCAGGGCAAAGGACGCGGCTATGCTAAAAGAGCAAATCGAAATAGAAATTATTAAACGTTGAATTTAGTTGCTGTCCACAAAGTAATCGTTTCAATAAACAGGCACTGGTCTGTTATTTATTTCCTGAACTTTTAAACATCCGGCAGCGGCAAAATCATTTGAAACTCTTTCCTCAAAGTTGTATGCTACTGCTTAAGTCGAACTCTCCTTTGTGGCACAACAAACTTTCAAATGTGCCGAAGGCGTGTTCGGCTATTTTTTTATCAAGGAGAAAAGGGATGAAAAGATTATTGGCACTTACATTGTCGCTCGCGTCAATCGGTTTTGTCGCTTCCTCAGCCGAAGCTAAAGCCGAAAATTCCCGTAACGCATCGGCAAATGCCGCCAGGCAAATCGTAATCAGCATCGGTTCGGGCAACCGTCGCTATCGACGTTATAATCGCGGTCATAACCGGTATTATAATCGCGGCTATTACCGCCGCTCTTACACTCGCGGATACTATCCCGCTTATAATCGCGGCTATTACCCGCAAAGCTACACTCGCAGTTATTACCCGACGTACGGTCGCAGTTATTATCGCAGTTACAGCCGCTCCTACCCGGTTTATAACGGCGGTTATTATCCAAGCTATAATCGCGGCTATGACTCGGCTGTCAGACGTGCCTACAGGCGCGGTTTCGTGCGCGGCTACACCAGAGGAGTTAATCGCAGTTATCCGCGGCGATATAGCCGAGGATACGTGATTTATTAATCCGTATTGAAAATCCAGACAATAAAGAATAAGCCGGGCAGGAGCATTTTTACTCTTACCCGGCTTATCCGGTTTGTAAAGTCAGTCGATTAATTCAGATTAATTTTTTCAGCGCCTTTTATATCAGGTTTAACGACAGGAATCATCACCTGGCAAAATAGCCTTCGCGCGTGCGGGCGATGAGTTCCGGATTGGTGACTTCGATTTTTATCGCGCGCCATTTGCCGTCGCGTTTTTCGTTGGCGGGTTGATATTCGACCGTGTAGAGCGAGCGGATGTCGGCGGCGACCGAGGCGTAGAATTTGCCCATTTCTTCGAGGCGGTTAATGGCGTTTAAGGTTCCGCCCGTGCGATTTGCCAGAATTTTCAGGCGTTCGCGGGCGGCTTGGTACATCGCGGTTTGAATGGGCGTCGGCTCGGCGAGCTTGCTCGGGTCGCCGGTCGGCAGCGCGAGCGGGTAAATCGTCACGCCCTGGCGGTCGGCATTGTTCAAAATCCGGTTTAAGGCTTCGCTGGTTTCCGGTTTGATTGCCGTCGCCATCTCGGATTCCTTCACGCCGGAGAGAAAATCGCGGTCTTTGTCGCGCAGCGACGTATCGACGCCGTCGGTTAAAACGATAATCGCCTTGCGGCGTTTTCCTTCTTTCGAGAGTTTTTCGAGCGCGACGTCTATCGCTTTGTAAAGCTGCGTTTTGCCGCGACCGTTGGAGACGCGGATTGAATTGGCGACAATCTGGCGGTCGGTCGTGAAATCGTTGCGCAGATTTACCTTGTCGTAAAATTCGATGACGGCGATGCGGTCTGCCGGCGCGAGCGCATCGACAAAGCGCAGCGCCGATTGCTGAATCGTCTGGCGAAAGCCGAGCGTCGAGCCGGACATGTCCAGAATCATCACGACCGAAAACGGCGTCACCGTCGGCTCAAAACGCGAAATCGGCTGTTTCACGCCGTCCTCGTAAACGGTAAAATCCTCTTTATTCAGGCTCGTGACGGGTCGCCCGGAACGGTCGACGACGCCGACGTTCAGCTGCACGATTGCCGTCTCGACTTTAATGACGTCGTCCGGCTGCTGCGCGAAACCGGAAATTGCCAGGAAACTTATCGAAAGTAAAATAAAAAATAAAACGGTATATTTACGCATAAAAGAATAATAACTAATCAGACGCATTTTGCCGAAACTCGGTTGCACGAGCGGCTTTAATGCAAAACGTGTATTAACGCAAAACGTAAAATGCAAAGTGCAAAATATTCGGATTTAAAATTTAAGATTTAGATTTTAATTCATTCTTTCATTTTGCAGTTTGCATTTTACGTTCTGCATTTTTGACGTTTTGCGTTTTGCGTTTTTGACTTTTTCCTTAACATTTTGTGTTAACTGCGTTATAATCTGCTTTCACTGTCAAACAGGGCAAACCTCTGCTTCCGAAAGGGAAATTTTATGTTTTACAAGCCTACATATTGCTGTCATTGCGGCGAAAAAATCGACCGCGCGAAATGGGGAATGACGGATAGTCGAAGATTTTGCCAGAGCTGCGCGAGCGAGTTCGTCTTTAAAGAATGGATTCCGCGTCTCATTGTCTGCGCCGGAATTTCAGGATTGCTTTTCGGTTTCGGCGCGCTTCTGACCGGAAAAACGGAAAAGCCTCTAAATGTTGTAACTACATCACAAACCCCCGCTTTAACCAATCCCGCGCAGAATCGGAAAAGTCAGCCGCTTTCGTCGGACGCGAACGCTCAAAATTCCGCGCCGCCCTCGAATGCGGCTAATAATTCCGCCTTGCCGGCGCAAAGGCAAAATTCGTCTGACCCGAATCGGACGGGAAATTTGCGATTACAAACAAGCGCTAAATCTAAGGATAAGCAAAATGCCGCAAACGAAGCCGTCTATTTCTGCGGGGCGCAGACGAAAAAGGGAACGCCGTGCTCGCGGCGCGTCAAAGGCGGCGGCAGGTGCTGGCAGCACGCGGGACAGGCGGCGATGCTGCCGCCCGAAAAATTATTGATAAGTCAGTAAACAGGCTTGTTTTGAAAGAAAGACAGTGTTACGATGCATCAATCAAAATCGTCCGCCCGGAACGAAGCGCAAGCGTAACGTAACGCAATCGAAAATAAATTTGCCAAATCGAAAATGCAAAGCAGTTTAATAAAAGCATTGTCTGATTTCTTTCCGCGTTTCATGCGCTGATTGACGACTGCGCGCGCTGCGGCGTCCGAGTAATTTTTTAGAGAACGGAAGTATTAAAATGAAACCCTTGTCACCAAACACAATGTTGCAGAATCGCTATCTAATCGTCCAGCTTATCGGCAAAGGCGGAATGGGCGAAGTTTATCTGGCGGTTGACCAGCGACTCGGCAGCGCCGTCGCCTTAAAGCGCACTTTTTTCTCCGACAACGATTTGCTGCGCGGCGCTTTCGAGCGCGAAGCGCGAACTCTCGCTCGCCTGCGTCACGGCGTTTTGCCGAAAGTAAGCGACCATTTTACCGAGCACGACACGCAGTATCTGGTGATGGAGCATATTTCGGGCGACGATTTATCGAAGCGTCTGGAAGTGACGCGAAAACCGTTTCCGCTCAACTGGGTTTTGTTCTGGGCTGACCAGCTTTTGGACGCTCTCGCCTATCTGCATACGCACGAACCGCCGATTGTCCACCGCGACATCAAGCCGCAGAATCTGAAATTGACGAACGAAAATCACATCATTCTGCTTGATTTCGGTCTGGCGAAAGATACGGGCGCGTCGCGCGTGTCGACGACCGGCGGCAGCATCGTCGGCTACACGCCGCATTACGCGCCGATGGAGCAGATTCGCGGCACGGGAACCACGGCGAAAAGCGATATTTATTCGCTGTCGGCGACGCTCTACCAGCTTTTGACCGCGCAGGTTCCGCCCGACGCTCTGACGCGCGCCGACAGCGTTTTAAACAGCCTGCCCGACCCGACCGAGCCGATTGACAAAATCAACCCGGAAGTGCCGCGCGTGATTTCCGACGTGATTTTTAAAGGCATGGCGCTCAGCATGGACGCGCGCTACGCCAACGCGCGCGAGATGCAGAAAGCCCTGCGCGAAGCCTACGCCCAGATGCAAAGCAAGATGTCGGCGGAAACGATGGCGTTTAGCCTGCCGCCGCAGCAACAGGCGAATCAAGCGCCCGTGATGCAGTCGCAGCAGCCGACCGAGCATTTCCCGACGCCGATTGCCAGCCAGCCGCAGCCGCCGACACAAATGCCGCCGACCAAACACGATTCGCTGCCGTCACAACAGAAAACGGAAAATCTTAATGTCGCGCCGCCGATACCGCCGGAGCCGGATTTTGAAGCGACGATGAAGGACGCGAATCTGAGTCCGACGTCGCTGCCTTCGCTGCCGTCGCAGCAGAAAACCGAAGTTCTGCCGGTTGATATTTCATCGCAGATTCGCAAGCAGCAGGAAGAAAATTACAACGTGCCGGAGGCGACCGTGCCGATAATTTCTTTCGACCAGAACGCGCAAAAGCCCGACTCGCAGCAGCAGCAGCAAAACATGGTCGGCGCGACGCAAGCCGCATCGAATTTCAATTCCGTTCCGACCGAAGTGCGCGAGCCGCAGCAGCAGTACGGCTCGCCTTATAACACGGCGGCGGGCGGCGGAACGACCGGCGCAAACGGCGGGCAGACGCAAACCGAGAATGTTTTTCAGCCCGCGCCGCTCGTCGGGCAGGAAACGCAAAGGAAATCGGGCAAAGGTCTGGCGATTGCGGGAGTTTTGGGCGGTCTGGTTATCCTGATGCTC
>DATHBC010000602.1:0-1878 GCA_035296345.1 Pyrinomonadaceae bacterium
AACAAAAAAAACCCGGCAAATTCAAAACTGCTAAATCTGCCGGGTTTGTTACACTTTTTTAGGTGTCACAATAAATCAAGTGGTTGCCTGACGGATGAGATAAATTTTATTCAACGTCAGTCTGATTAGGTCAGGAAAGCCGGGACGACTGACAAGTGTCGGCAGCCGGGCGCGAGGCGCGAGCCCGCGCCGCCGTTGAAGCGCTCTTATCGCTAAGGGCTTTATGACGGTCGGGCTGCCGGCACGATTTTTGATTTATTTATTCTTTTCCGAAATTAAAATCCGGTAAGCTTCGGAACGCGGCAAGCCGAACTCTTTCGCCGCTTTTTTCAGCGCGGTTTTATGGTCGAGCTCTTTTTCCAATTCGCGGACGCGCAGGGCGAGCGACTTCGGGCTTTGCGCTGCGGGCTTTGAGCTTTGATTTTCTTCCCTGTCGATGACCAGAACTATTTCGCCTCTGACGGATTTTTCCGAAAAGCTCTCCGCCAGCTCGTCTAAATTTCCGCGCGCGATTTCTTCGTGCAGCTTGGTCAGTTCGCGCACGACGAACGCTTTTCTGCCGCCGCCTAAAACTTCGGCGCAGTCAGCCAGCGATTTCGCCAGGCGGTGCGGCGTTTCGTAGAAAACCAAAGTTGCCGGAATCGGCTTAACTTCGGCGAGACGCTTTTGTCTTTCGCTTTTTCTGGAAGGCAGAAAGCCGCCGAAAAAAGCGGAATCGGTCGGCAATCCGGAAATAACCAGGGCGCTTAAAAAAGCTGCCGCGCCGGGAATCGAAACGACTCGCGCGCCGATTTCGTGCGCTTTCTGCACAATCCGAAATGCCGGGTCGCAGATGGCGGGCGTTCCGGCGTCCGAGACGACGGCGATTGATTTTCCTTCCTGCATGCGCGCGGCTAATTCTTCGGCTCGCTCGTGCTCGTTGTGTTCGTGATAGCTGACGAGCCGGTTTGAAATGCCGTAATGCGTCAAAAGCTTGCGCGTGTGGCGCGTGTCTTCGCAGGCGATGAGGTCGACCGTTTTCAGAATTTCGACGGCGCGAAACGTCATGTCCTGCAAATTGCCGATAGGCGTGGCGACCAGATACAGTGTTCCCAAGAGCATAAAGAGAAAAATACAACGAACAAAGCGAAAAGGACAAAGGGCGAAACACAAAAAAGCCCGAGTTTTTCAACTCGGGCTTTTCGATTAACGCGACTCCATTCTGGATTCGGAAGGTCTGGAAAGCGAAGCCGCGTTAAAACTTGTATCAATTTTAGTAAGGCAGATAATCTCTCCAATCTCTGCCGCTGCCGCGGCGATTCCGGTTGTTGGAGCCGTAAGCGTCGGCAATCGTGTCCAAATCCCGGCGGATTGCGTTCCAATCATTCATCGCGTAGCCGCCCAGACGAGCGCGGGAAAGCGCGTTATCAAGCTGCCGACCGAGCTGCAAGACTCTCTGCGCTTCGTTATAGCTGTCGTTCTGATTACGTCTGCCGCCGTCATATTTGTCTTCGAGACGCTCGGCAGCGCGCGTAAAATCATTGGCTAAACGGTTAAGACGGTCTTCGCGGTTGCGGTCGTCGTAGCGGCTGCGGTCAAGCTCGCGGTCGAGGCGACGCTCGAAAACTTCCGCGCGATTTGCCAGGCGGTTAATCACCGACCGCAGATTGCCGCGATTGTAATTGCGATTATTGCGATACCTGTCATCCCTGCCGTAATTATCGTCGTCGCGATATTGCGCCGAAGCGAGTGTCGGCAAGCCCAAAATCAACAGAGAGAAAGCAAAAGCTGCCAGTAAATTCTTAAAACGGTTCATTATAATTTTTCTCCTCAAAAATTTCTTTTCAACAATCCGCAACTCGCTCGCTTTTCGGCTCGGCACGTTGCGCTGACGCAGAA
>DATHBC010000603.1:0-2369 GCA_035296345.1 Pyrinomonadaceae bacterium
CCCGAGCGGCTGGCGCGTGAAAGTGCCGTGTTACGATTTGGATTTAACCGTCACGCCCGTTCTGGACGACCAGGAGCTGGACACGCGCGGCACGACGATGATTGTTTACTGGGAAGGCGCGTGCGAGGTGAAAAGCGAAAACGGCGGCGCGGACGGGCTCGCCTATGTCGAGCTGGTCGGCTATGACCGCTCGCACGAAAGCCCGAATCTGGCTTCCTTCCTGATGGGAAATTCCTTTGAATTTCCGCGCAGCTCTTACTTTTAAAAGTACTGAGTGCTGAGTGCTGAGTACTGAGTAAAAAAATAAAAACTCAGCTCTCAGTACTCAGTACTCAGTACTAAAAAATTTTTCGACCAAAGCAATTTCTCTCACGTCTTACTGTGCGGAATTAATTCAAAGCCACAGCCGGAAAAGTCGGATTTTACGTTGTAAAACTGAATAACTTGTGTTTTTTCGGCAAATCAGTTATAAGTTAAAATGCTAAACATTGATTAACTGACCTTTCCCACGGTCGTTTTCAGGCTTTCCGTTTTAACGTCATAAAACTTAAACATTTCAGTTAGAAATAAGGAGGAAGGGCATGAAGAGTTCTATCTCGCGCTTTTTCGGGCGGATTTTCGGCGCGTCTTTGGTTATCGCCCTGCTGGTTTTCCCCGTCTTTACCGCTGCGGCGGCAGAAACAGACCCGAACCCGGATTCGCCGTCGCCGATTTTGATTAGCCATCCGGATTCGACGCGCGCGCTGGCTGTTTCGGCTGACGCCTGGCGCGGAAATTTACCGAAAGCATCAACCGGCGGCGTGTTCGCTTACGGCGCGGATTCTCGAATCAAGCTTTTCGTCACGAATATCGATTTGATAAGCGGCGAGGGCGCAAACGCTTTTCGCGTTTACATTCAGGATTTCAAAAATCGTGAATATCGCCTGCCCGTTCTCGATATTCGGCAGGTGAAAGGTTACCCGTGGATTTACGCCCTGACGGTTCAGATGCGGGACGAAATGGGTTTCTGGGAAGAACAGCCCGCGAGCGGCGACGTTCTGGTGCGCGTTTCGTGGCGCGGCTTGACGAGCAATCGCGTCCGTCTGGGCTTGGACGAAACCGGCGGAAAAATTCGCGACGACCAGGGAGCCGTGCCGACGCCCGCGCCGCTTTCGCCGCCCGCCGCCGTCAATAATTCTCCGATTGAGGAATTTGTCGGCTATCGCTGGTCGGGCGACCGCATCAGGTTTCTGGAACAGGCGACTTTCGGTCCGACGCAGGCTTTAGACGACAGAATCCGCCGCATCGGTCTGCGCACGTGGCTGGCTGAACAGTTTGAAGCGCCTTATCCTTCCAATCCTTATCCTGACGTTCCGCTTCGGGCAGTTAATCCGATTCCTACCTGTAACGGCTCAGAGAATCCAAACGCTAATCCGCCCGATCCGCCCGACGACCCGCCCACCTGTTTTCGCGACACGTATTCGATGTATCCGGTGCAGACGTGGTTTTACCGGGAAGCCTTCTACGGCGAGCCGCAGCTGAAGCATCGCGCCGCGTGGGCGCTGAGCCAGATTTGGGTAATTTCCGGCGTCGATACGCAGCAATCGAGCTGGATGCTCGCCTATCATCAAACTCTCAGCCGAAACGCCTTCGGCAACTGGCGCGACCTGATGCGCGACATGACCTTAAATCCGGGCATGGGCAATTATCTGGATATGGTTCGCTCGACGCGCAACAGCCCGAACGAAAATTTCGCCCGCGAGATTTTGCAGCTCTTCAACGTCGGCTTGTTTATGCTCAATCACGACGGAACCTTACAGCTCGACAATCAAGGCAATCCGATTCCGACCTACGACCAGAACACGGTTAATAATTTTACAAAAGTCTTTACCGGCTGGACTTTCTGCGAAGCGGCAAGCGCGCAGTGTCCGAATCGGGTCGTGGGCAGCCCGAACTATAAAGACCCGATGATTGTCATCAACGCCAACAATCACGACATTACCGCAAAAACGCTGCTCAGTTATCCGAACGCCCCGAATCAGAATATCGCGGCTTGCGCGGGCTGCACCGGAACGACCGCCGTCAATTACGCTAACGATTCGCTGAACAAGGCGCTCGACAATATTTTTTATCATCCGAACGTCGCGCCTTTCGTCAGCAAGCTTTTGATTCAGCAGATGGTGACGAGCGACCCGACGCCCGCCTATGTCGGAAGAGTCGCCGCCGTTTTCAACAACAACGGAGTCGGCGTGCGCGGCGATATGAAAGCGGTTATCCGCGCTATTCTGCTCGACCCGGAAGCGCGCGGCAACCTTAAAACCGAGCCGCGATACGGAAAGCTGCGCGAGCCCGTGCAATTGCTGACCAACGTTTTGCGGCATTTCAACGTT
>DATHBC010000604.1:0-2646 GCA_035296345.1 Pyrinomonadaceae bacterium
ACGAAGACCCGGTCGAGGGCGCGGCGTTTATGCCCGAAGTGCAGAGACGCGCGCCGAACGCGAAAATCGCTAAGGTCGATTTCCGAACCGGCAGAGAAGAATTTGAAAAAGTCTTAAGCGAGGCGAAAGGCTTCGATTCAATCGTTCTGGCGGTTTTCGTCAAGCGCGCGGCGAGCAAGGGAACGGTCGCGCTGCCGGAAAATCTGACGAATTTCGTTCAGCAGATGGTCGCGATGAACGATAAAAACGTCGCCGTCATCGCTTTCGGCTCGCCGTATCTGATTCGCCAGTTTCCGGAAGCAAGAGTTTACGCCGTGACTTACGCCATCGAAGACATCGGACAAAACGCCGCCGTCCGAACGCTTTTCGGCGAAGTTCCGTTTCAGGGAAAACTGCCGGTGCGGATTCCGAACCTGTTTGAAATCGGCGCGGGCATCTCAAAATAGTTCCAGGTTTCAAGTTCCAAGTTTAAATACTTGCTTTACCTGAAACTTGGAACTAGGAACTTGAAACTTGATAGGTTGCGATGCTGGTCGGCGTCTCGAAACAGCGGACTTTGTAAACCTGCACTCTCTCGTCGTCGACGCGCGAGGCGATGTATTCCAGAATGTAGCGCGCCAGATTTTCCGCCGAAGGATTCAGTTCCTCGTCAAAAGGCGGCAGTTCGTTCAGGTTGCGGTGGTCGAGATACGTGACAATCTCGTCAGCCGTTTTTTTCAAATCGCCGAAGTCAATCAGCAAGCCGATATTATTCAGCTCCGAGCCGCGCGCGTAGATTTCGATTTTGTAATTGTGCCCGTGCAGGTTTTCGCATTTTCCCTTGTAGCCGCGCAATTGGTGCGCGCTGGAAAAATTACGCTCAATCATTACTTCGTAAAACGACGACATATTCAAATCGATTATAATTGAATCTTTTCCTTTTGAAACGGTTTGACGTAAACTTCGTCCAGAATTTGGGCGCTCTCGACCAGTAGTTTTTTATTTATCTCCACGTCGCGTTCCTTTAAATAATTGCAGATGTCCTCGACGTGTTTCCAGCTATCGCCGGCGCCGGAGAGAATCGTTCGCGGAATCGGGCGCGTCCGAATTTCGATTTCGGTCAAATTTTCGTTGATTTTCTTTAAATTGATGGTAATGATGTCGCCGAAACTATGCCAGTTCATTCGGGTTCTGAATTTTATAACGCCGCTTTCCGGGCTTTCCTCTTTGATTTTTGCCGGATTCAGTTCATTGACTGCTTCCCGGCAGCATTCAAAGGCTTTCTGATAATTCAGCAAAAGCGTTAAATTTCGCCGCTGTCTGACTATATAAATTTCCTTGTCGTTTCTGCCGGTAACTTTTCTAGCTACGGCGTCGTTCCAAAGCATAGTGCCAAATCCTACAACCGCGCCTAAAATTGCATAATAAAGCAGCCAATCCGCAGTAATCGATTTGTCAAATAAAAAATGCAGCAAAACATAAGCGGCAACCAGGTAGAGAGGGAAATAAATCCAGCGGCTGATTCTCATAAATGCCTCAATTTAACCGAAAAATATCTGCTACGTCCTTTAATTCTGCCGTAATTCGCATGCGCGGTAAAGAATTCAGAAAATCTCTGCCGTAGCCTTTGGTGCGCAGACGCGGGTCTAAAATGGCAATCACGCCTTTGTCGGTCGCGCTGCGGATTAATCTGCCGACGCCTTGTTTCAAAGTGATAATCGCCTGCGGAACGCTGTAGTCGAAAAACGATTTGCCGCCGTTTTCGTCTATAAAACGAGTTCGCGCGGCGACAATCGGGTCGGTCGGGACGGCGAAGGGAAGCTTGTCGATAATGACGCAGGAAAGTTGACGCCCGCGCACGTCGACGCCCTGCCAGAATGAGGAAGTCGCAAACAGAACCGCGTTATTCGTGTTTTTGAAACGGTCGAGCAGCGCCGACTTCATCATCGAGCCCTGCACGAAACAGGGAAAATCGACGCGCAGGGAGACGAGTTCGTAAAGCGCGTTCATCGACTGGTTGCTCGTGCAGAGGACGAAAGCCTGTCCCTGCGTGACGTTGACGATTTTGACGATTTCGTTGGCGGCGTGCTGCAAAAATTCCGGCGCGCGCGGGTCGGGCATCGCTTTCGGCAGATAGACGATAGCCTGTTTTTGATAATCGAAGCTGGACGGCGCGAGCAGGGAATCGGCTGTTTCATTGTCCAGACCGAGGCGGTTTTTTATAAAATCGAATTTTCCGTTCGATGAAAGCGTCGCCGAAGTCATCACGACCGTTTCGGTTTTGTCGAAGAGCTTGTCCTGCAAAAGCGCGGAAACGTCGATGGGCGAGGCGCGCAGGAAAACGCCCTTGCCGCGACGCTCCAGCCAGTAGACGTAATTTTTCTCGGCTTGCGTGCAGATAAAATCGAGGTCGAAGCGCGTCTGGCGCGTGCGGCGGATGACCGATTCGATTTCGGGGCGGTCGTCTTTCAGATTGTCCAGAGTCGTTTCCAGTCTTTCGAGCGTCGTGTCGAGATTAAAATAGGCTTCGCCCAGCGCGGTCGCTTCGATTTCGCCGGATTTATTACGCGCCGCAAAACTGCCCGGCACGAGCGGAAAGCGCCCGTCCTGGCTGCGCCCCTGCACGAAACGCGCCCAGAACTGGTCGGCGAGACCGATTATTTTGGC
>DATHBC010000605.1:0-3747 GCA_035296345.1 Pyrinomonadaceae bacterium
CTCGTCGCGCCCGACGCGCTCTTCATACGGGCGCGGGTCGTCCTGCGCCTCGATATAAATACAATCGGAAGGACAAGCCGCCGCGCACAGAAAACAGGCGACGCATTTTTCCTTGCCGTTTTCGTCCACGTGAAGCAGATGCTGCCCGCGATAACGCGGCTGGACGGTGATGGGTTCGTCCGGGTACTGAACAGTCCACTTCTCTTTGGGAATCTGTGAGAGAGTAATGCTCATCCCTTTGATGACGGCTTTTGCCGAGTTGATAACATCGCTTAGTATTGACATAGTTTTTTTGTAAAAGTTTTCACAATATTATAACTTAAAAAGCCCGCCTCTTGTAAAACGCAAGGCAGGCATTTGAATCGAGCTCAAATTTTCGGACTAGAAGCGACCGCCGAACGCTCCCAGAAACCACAAGATTGTGACCAGGACGCTGGCGATAAGACCGAACACGCCCATTATCAGCCCTGCAATAGCCATTCCCCGCCCGCCGAAATTGCTTGAGTCACTCTCGGCTTTACCTTTAGCCATAAATCCGGTTACGACTGCGACGATACTAAATAAATAAGAGCCGCAGCAAATCAAACTCAGAATTCCGGTAACCAGCGAAACAATTGCCAGCGTTTGATTTTGCCCGCCCGCGCCCGGCGGCTGAAACGGCGTATTCTCTCCAAGCTGCTGATTCTGCCAGTTTTGCATCGGCGCGGGCGGCGGATTCCATTCCGCCTGCGGCTGCTGGCTGGCAAACAGGTCGCTGCCCATTTGCGCCGCAGAAGGAGCGGGCGGCGGAGGCGCAAAGGGCGACTGGTCGAAAGGCGTTTGCCCGCTGCTGCCGCCGAACGGCGATTCAGGCTCTTTATACGCCTGCGGAACCGGAGTGGGCGACTCAAACGGCGACGGCGGCGGCGGCGGCTCGAACGAAGGTTTCTGCTGCTCGAAAGGCGATTGGAAAGGCGAATTCATCGGCGGCTGACCGAACGGCGAATCGCTGATATTCGGTTCGCCCGGCGACGAAAACGGCGGCGCGCCTGAAGACGAGCTGCCGCTGCCGCCGCCGCCGCTGCCGAAAATGTCGCCCGTCGAGCTTTGCGGCTGCGGCGACAAATCTCCGAACGCGGGCGGGTTTAAATCCGGCTCGCTGAATTTCGGCGGCTCGGGCACGGGCGTCTCGCCTCCCGCCTGCGGCGACGAAGCTGTAGACGGCGAAGACCCGGCTTTGTTCCAATCTTCCGGCGGCACGACCATCGTTTTCATCAGGTCGTCGGGCTCGTCCGGCAACTGCAGAATATCATTGTCTTTCGATTGCTCGGCTCCGCCGCCGCTGGTGTCGCCGAAGCCGCCGACCACGGTTTTAAACGGGTCTTCCGCCGGTGTCGGCTGACCGACCACCGTTTTATACGGGTCTTCGGGCGTCTCGGCAGCCGGCGTCGGGTCAAGCAGCGGCGTTCCGTCCGTTTGGCAAAAACGCATCGAATCGGGAAAATCTTTCTGACAGGTCGGGCATCGTTTCATTTGTTCTTATGTCCTTTGTAAAAAAGTTGCGGAAAGCTGCGGAAAGTTTTCAGGAAGCTGCAGATAGTTAAAAGAAAACCGCCGGAAGTCGAGTTATTCTGTAAACGCCTGGCTCAAAACTATCTGCAACTTCCCGCAACTTCTGCAACTTTCTGAAAACTTTTATACCTTTATGCTTAAACTAATTCAAGTTGGCTGAAGAAATATGCGATTTCAATTTTCGCATTTTCTTCCGAATCCGAGCCGTGAACGGCGTTTTCGCCGATTGACGTCGCAAATTCTTTGCGCAGAGTGCCTTCAGCCGCTTCCGCCGGGTTGGTCGCGCCCATCAGCTCGCGCCAAGCCGGAACGGCGTTTTCCTTTTCCAGCGCCAGAACGACGCACGGACCGCTCGACATAAATTCCGTCAGCTCGCCGAAAAACGGGCGCTCGCGGTGAACGGCGTAAAAGCCCTCAGCCTGTTTGCGGCTCTGGTGAATTAATTTCATTCCGCGAATTTTAAAGCCCGCGTCCAGGATTCGCTGAATGATTGCCCCTTGTCGCCCGGCGCGCACGGCGTCCGGCTTGATGATTCCGAATGTTAAATTGCTCATTGTTTATTATTTTTCTTTTTCCTTTTAGATTTATTTTGCGCCTTCGGCAATCTTCCAAAGGTCTTGTTTGTAAATTTTGGTCCGAAATTTCCCTTTTATTTAATTCGACGGGCAATTCCGACGGGCAACCGGCGTAGCCGCAGTTTGTGCTGTTCGTGTCGAGCGCAATGTCGAGATGCATCTTTCCCTTATACGAAGAGACGAATTTAAAATCTCTGAGAACAAATTTTTCAAATCCTCGATTTGTTAAATCGACTATTATTTCATACTTTGCAATCCTGAAACCTAAGGCGGTGGTTTTCAGGTCATACGAATTAAACGGCAGATTCAAAACATAAACGCCTTCATCGTTCGTTTCAGCTTCAAATCTTTCGTTCCTGGCGTTTATCGCCGTTACTTTAGCATTGGGAATGACCGCGCCGGTGGCATCGTAAACCGTGCCGGTCAAAATGGATTTGTCGTTTGCCTGCGCGTTTACAAAAATGACGAATCCGAGCAATAGAACCAAAATCCGCAAAACTTTCATATTCACCTTATTGAAATACTTCTTTTAGTTCTGATGAAATACGCGTCGGTTTCGATGTTTCGCGGTCGAGCATACACCAGATTGTTCGCGCCTTGACGAGCAAATCCGCGCCGCGCCGGATTTCGGTAAAACGCTCGCAGGTGACCGCCGTCCATTCGCCGACCCAGGTGGTCGCGGTGACTTCCTCGTTTTCAAAAGCCTGCCGCTTGTAATCGACTTCGTGCCGCATCACGACCCAGACGACTTTCGCCTGCTGCTCTTTCGTCGTGGCGTGAAACCAGTGCGCGACCGCCGCGTCCTGAATCCAGCGCACGTATGCGACGTTGTTGACGTGTCCCTGCTCGTCAATATCGTCAATTCGGACGCGAAACGTGTGCGAAAACTTCATTTATGAAAGCTTGAAAATCTTCGTCCGGTTATCTTCAGATTGATTCCCGCACGGCTTTGCCGATGTCGGCTGGCGATTCGACGACGCGGATTCCGGCTTCGCTCAGGGCTTTCATCTTTTCGGCGGCTGTTCCCTTGCCGCCCGAGATAATCGCCCCGGCGTGTCCCATCCGGCGTCCCGGCGGCGCGGTTTGTCCGGCGATGAAGGCGACAATCGGTTTCGTCACGTTGTCGCGGGCGAAATCGGCGGCGTCTTCTTCGGCGGTTCCGCCGATTTCGCCGATCATCACGATGGCGTCGGTTTCCTCGTCAGCCTGAAAAAGTCTTAAAGCGTCCGTGTGATTCGTGCCGATAATCGGGTCGCCGCCGATGCCGATGGCGGTCGATTGTCCCAAGCCCAAAGCGGTCAGCTGCCCGACGGCTTCATACGTCAGCGTTCCGGAACGGGAAACGACGCCGATTCTGCCTTCTTTATGAATGTGACCGGGCATAATGCCGATTTTGCATTTGCCGGGCGAGATGATGCCCGGACAATTCGGTCCGATGAGGCGCGTGTTTTTGTCTTCCAGATAGCGTTTCGCCTTGACCATCTCGGCGACCGGAATGCCCTCGGTGATGCAGACGACGAGCGGAATTCCGGCATCCGCCGCCTCCATAATCGCGTCAGCCGCAAACGCGGGCGGAACGTAGATGACCGAAGCGTTGGCGCCCGCTTCCCTGACGGATTCA
>DATHBC010000606.1:0-2127 GCA_035296345.1 Pyrinomonadaceae bacterium
GCAAAGATAAGGCTTATTCATTCGTCTGATTTTCTACTCTTGATTCACATAAATAATATATTTAACCTGAGTTGTCAGTTATCGAAAAAAGGCTTTATAAATTAATTCTGAAAGCGTAGTCAAATAAATCTTTTTCGAAAACAATCCTCACTTCTGGCGCGAATGATGGCGAAACGGAAAAGACGATTCAGCTCGTCCGTTTCCGGCGTTCATGGAATCTGCCCGCCGTCGGCAATCAGAAAGACTTTTTGCTCGGGCAGCCCCTGCGTTTCGAGATTTAAAGCGTCAAGCGCGGAAAGCAGGCTTCGCAGTGTAAGCGGAAAAATTCCGCGCTTGAGCAGTAATTCGGCAAAAGGGTCGCCGAGCATTTCCGAGATTTCGTCCGCGGTCGCCGGCTTGGGTTTTTTATCCAGTCCAAACACCAGACGATAAATCGTATTTGCCTGTAAAGCCTGCGCCGGGCATCATCGGCTAATCCCTGCCGGTAGCGATAAGGATAATTTCGCGTCGGGAAAGAAAATCGTTCGCGTGTTATATTTATAAAACTCGGCTCCCGGCTATCCCAGTACCGTATCAAGAACCAACGCTAAATTCTGGGCGGCTTTTCGCATTTGATTGATGACAATCGGCACGCACCGCGCGTCGTAGCTTTGTTTTCCTTCCCATGAAACTTTGAATTTGTTTCCGCTCGGCTCGGTAATGACAAGCGATTGATAGGATTGCCTGGCTTGTCTGATAGAATCCGCCGCCCATACGATAACCCAATCTTCGGGCGGTTTTCCGTCAATTGACGGTGCATCGTCCTGCTCGTCCGCCAAAGGCGCATTGTTAACGATGTCCAGCAATTTATCAATCGCCATCGATTTTGCCGCACCTTCGTCATTATCGGCGTCATTCGTTAAGTTAAGGTCGGTTATATTGCCGCCTATCCGGCTGTCCCAGTAAGAATGCAGCGTCGTGCTGCTGCCGATTGGCAATATCAAATCGTTTCCGCCTTTATCGTGTCTAAAACCGTTTTGCAAAATTATTTCCGGGTCGAAAACGAGTCTGGCAACATCGCCCGAATCGTCGATATAACCGCAGCCGACGTGAATGGGTTGATGTATATCTCCGACCAGATGGGACAATAAACGCAACGCGTTGATTTCTTCAAACCGCTCGGATTCGCCTTTCAAAACGAGGATGGACTCTCTCGCTATCTGGACGACGTCCGTATCGTTTGTAAAAGTCGGATGCTTCGTGCGGCTATAACCGTCAACATCGAGCGGGAGATTTACGAAATGCCAGTTGCGATGATTTCTGTTGCGCGAATCTGCGAGAAATCTGTCGGTAAATTCGTCGTCGGGAGGCGTGTTGGGAGGTTTAATCTCGTCCGCCCAACCGCCGATGTCCGCCATAGTCTGCAACAGCGGGTCGAGCATTGCTCTAATCCGGCTTTTAGCCTGGCTTGATTGCAGTAGTCTTTCCGCCGTGCCGGAAATCAAGTTATGCCGTTTGACCCCAAAAAACTCGCGCTCAAACAAAGAACCTTCAGCCAATAAAACATCTTCATCTTCATTATTATCATTCAAGATAGTCATTTTTTCCTTCCTTATATGTAGTGTCGATTAGGCAGCCGCGGGCGACGCCTTGCTTTATTTCACCATGTGTTCAAGTTTATCCGTCGTTTTATCAAGATTTTCGACGTATTCATCACGTTTTTCCTCCGAACCGTAAGCGAAAAACGAAGTAAAGTTTGCCAATTCGCAAACCAAGCCGTTAATGTTTTGCAGGTCTGCGTTGCTCACGGGAGAATAATTTCTCAAATGCAAAATGTCCAAATATAAAGTATCCGAATTTTGTCCGGCATCGGTTTGAATTGGAACACGCCGGATTTCCCAACTGGTAAAACCGCGAGGCAGCTTTGAGCTGGAGAGTTGGCTCAAACCGGCGGGAACCTTAACTAAAATCTCCGCCCATATCTTCTCCTGTTTTTTTTGCTGAGCTATTATTTCCTCAGATTTAAAAACACTGGTTTTTTCGTCGGGAGAAGAAGCAAATTGATAGAAAGCTCCGTTACAAAAGATAATGCGCCCTTGTAAATCGGTGATGAGCACAAAATCCGCCCGCTTAAGAATCTCTATGGCA
>DATHBC010000607.1:0-3120 GCA_035296345.1 Pyrinomonadaceae bacterium
ATTTTAAGTCTTAAAAACCAGGAATTCGTCTTGGCGGCGCGCGCGACCGGCGTTTCGACACCGGCGATTATCTTTCGCCATCTGGTTCCGAACGCGCTCGGACCCGTAATCGTTTACGCGACGCTGACGATTCCTTCGGTCATGCTTTCCGAGGCGTTTCTTTCATTTCTGGGAATCGGCGTGCAGGCTCCCTATGCGTCGTGGGGCAGTCTCGCTGCCGAAGGCATAAAAAATATTTCGGTCTTTCCGTGGCAGCTTATTTTTCCGGGCGTGACGATGGCTCTGACGCTTTTTTCCCTGAACTTTTTAGGCGACGGCTTGCGCGACGCGCTCGACCCGCAGACCAGAAAATTCTAGGAGAAGAACTACCGGATTGATGAAGCTGAAATTTTTTCTTTTCGCGTTTGCGGCTTGGGTTTGTTTTTCATCTTTGACAATAACCGTAAAGGCGCAGAATAAAACGACGCCGAACGGCGATAAGCCAAGCGTTATCAGAGAAGGCGTCGGCATCGAAGGCATCGTCGTCGGCAAATCGACGATGGACGACGTCGTGAAAAAATTCGGCAGGAATT
The DNA here is from genome assembly GCA_035296345.1 of Pyrinomonadaceae bacterium. Lineage (GTDB taxonomy): Bacteria > Acidobacteriota > Blastocatellia > Pyrinomonadales > Pyrinomonadaceae > JALZHR01. Next base: position 573 of record DATHBC010000607.1, read on the forward strand.
ATAACTGGATAACCAACAAAAAATATTCCTACCAGATGATTTACCCGAAGCTCGGTTTGTCGTTTTACATCTGCCAGACCGATAAGCGCAAGGAAATCTTCGTCATCGAAATCAAGTCGCCTTACCGCGCCAAAACCAGTCGCGGCGTGGTGCTCGGGCAAAGCACGGTCGAAGAGATAGAGAAAATTTACGGAAAACTGAAAAGCGGTCTGGAATATCGCGGCATCAGTTTTTACTACAGCCGCGTCGGCAAAAAAAGAATCGTCTCGACGATTGACGTCACGGAAAATTCGGGCATCCGGCAATGCAGAGAAAATAAATAAAAGTAGTATCGGTTACAAAAGAATAAATGAGCGAAAACAGTAACGGAAGCATTTTAAAGGTCAACAATCTGAAAACTTATTTTCAGACCGAGGACGGCGTCGTCAAAGCGGTTGACGGAATCACGTTCGAGCTGAAAAAAGGCGAAACTCTGGGCATCGTCGGCGAATCGGGTTCGGGAAAATCCGTGACGAATCTTTCGGTGATGCGCCTGATTCCCGAGCCGCCCGGAAAAATCGTGGACGGCGATATTATTTTCGACGGCATAGACGTGCGCAAGCTCTCGATAAACGACGTGCGCAGCATCCGCGGCAAGCGCATCGCCATGATTTTCCAGGACCCGATGACGTCGCTCAACCCATTCCTGCGTATCTCGACGCAATTGATGGAAGTGACGCGCCTGCATCTCGGGCACACGAAACAGCAGGCGTACGAGCACGCGATAAAGATGCTGAAAACGGTCGGCATTCCCGACGCTGAAAATCGCGTCGACGGCTACCCGCACGAATTTTCCGGCGGCATGCGCCAGCGTGTGATGATTGCGATGGCTTTGTCGTGCGACCCGGAATTATTGATTGCCGACGAGCCGACGACCGCGCTCGACGTGACGATTCAGGCGCAAATCTTAGAGCTTATCAAGGATTTGAAATCGCGCATGGGCACGAGCGTCATTCTGATTACGCACGATTTGGGCGTCGTCGCGGGAATGACCGAAAAAATTATCGTGATGTATGCCGGAAAGGTTTTCGAGCAGGCGCCGACCGATGAGCTTTTCGCGACGCCCGCCAATCCGTATACGAAAGGCTTGCTGAAATCGGTTCCCGACCCGGCGCACGAAGACGGAACGGAGCTTTACCAGATTCCCGGACTCCCGCCCGACGTCGCGCATTTACCGCCGGGCTGCCCGTTTTCGCCGCGCTGCGATTGGGCGCAGGAAATCTGTCACCGGGAATACCCGCCGTTTGTGCAGATAAACGAAAATCACCGCTCGTTGTGTCATTTCGCGCGCGAAGTTTACGCCGAATCCGTTAGGGAATACGAAACCAAAGCCGCATCTGAAATCAATTTACAGATGAAGGTTGACGAGTAAAAAAACGTTATTTATGAATGAAAACGGAGAAAATTTAATTTCGATTCAGGACTTGAAAGTCCATTACAGAACCGGCGGCGGGCTTTTCAAGCAAACAAAGCACGTCAAAGCCGTGGACGGCGTCTCGCTGGATATTAAAAAAGGCGAGACTCTGGGACTGGTCGGCGAATCGGGCTGCGGCAAATCGACGCTCGGCAAGGCGCTTTTGCGTCTGACCGAGCCGACGGGCGGCAAAGTGATTTACAAGGGCAAGGATTTGGCGCATTTAAAGCAAAACCAGATGCGCGACCAGCGCAAGTTTTTGCAGATGATTTTCCAGGACCCGTACGCCAGTTTAAATCCGCGCATGACGGTCGGGCAGATTATCGGCGAGCCGATTCGCACTTTCGGCTTGAGCAAAGGCGGTTCGGTCGAAGCGAAAGTGCAGGATTTGATGGAAACCGTCGGTTTGAGCCGCCGCTTTATCAAACGCTACCCGCACGAATTTTCCGGCGGGCAGCGACAGCGCATCGGCATCGCCCGCGCGCTGACTGTCGACCCGGAATTTATCGTGGCGGACGAGCCGATTTCCGCGCTGGACGTTTCGATTCAGGCGCAGATTATGAACCTGATGGAACGCCTGCAAAAGGAAAAAGATTTGACCTATCTTTTCATCTCGCACGATTTGCGGGCGATTCGTCACGTCGCCGACCGCGTCGCGGTGATGTATCTGGGAAAAATCGTCGAGCTCGGCGACGCGAAAGAAGTTTATCGCGAGCCTCTGATGCCGTATACGAAAGCCCTGATTTCAGCCGTGCCCGTGCCCGACCCGAAAATCGAAGCCAAACGCGAGCGCATTATCTTAAAAGGCGACGTTCCCTCGCCGATAAATCCGCCGCGCGGCTGTCATTTCCACACGCGCTGCCCGTACGCGATTGAAGAATGTAAAAAAATCGAACCCGTCTTAGCGGAAATTAAACCGGAGCATTACGCCGCCTGCATCCGCATTTCGCCGGAAAGACCTCATATCGAGCACAACGCCGGTCAGGGCGCAATCGGCGCGGGCAAGCCGGACTAAAAAACGTCTTACGTTTTTTAATGCAAAATGCAAAACGCAAAATGCAAAATATTTGGAATTAAGATTTAAGATTTAGAATT
>DATHBC010000608.1:0-2521 GCA_035296345.1 Pyrinomonadaceae bacterium
ACCCGAAATCCGTCATCGCCGGGCGCGACCCGCAGCTTGAGCGGGCTGTCGCCGAATTGATGAATCAATTAAAAAATCGCACCGTCAAGCTGCCGCCGCGTCCCGCCGCGCCCGTCAAAACTAACTAGGGTTTAAGGTTCGAGGTTCAAGGTTCAAGGTTCAAAGTCTACTGACTAATTAACTTTGAACTTTGAACTTTGAATCTTGAACCTTGAACTTTAAGGAATGTCAGGTTTCAAACTTTATCATTCAGTCTTTTTTGTTAAAATATTTAAAGAAAAAATATGAACTGTCCAAAATGCAACGCGCCTTTACTTCCGAACGCAAGATTCTGCGGTTCGTGCGGTTTGACATTACAAACCGCTGCGCCGCCGCCGCCGCCGCAATATCAGCAGCAACCGCCGCAACAGCAATATCAACAGCCTCAGGCGAATTTTCAAAACCCGCCAGCGAGCGGCGGGCAGCAGGGCGGCGCGTTTCACTTTGACACTGACAATCGCGGGCAAGGGCGCGGCTACACTTGGGAAATAAAGCACGCCGGCTCGTTTGCTCTGGCGGTCGTCACTTTGCAGCCCGAGCAGGCGATTGCGGCTGAGGCGGGCGCGATGGTTTCGATGTCGGCGAATGTCGAGCTTCATTCGGAAATGAAAGGCGGCGTTTTCGGCGCTTTAAAGCGCGCGGTCGGGGGCGAATCGGCTTTCGTCTCGACCTTTACGGCGCGCGGCGGCGCGGGCGAAGTGACCTTAGCGCCCGGCGCGCCCGGCGACGTGGTCGGAATCGAAATGAACAATCAGACTTTTATGGTGCAATCCAGCTCGTATCTGGCGGGCGACACCAGCCTTCAGGTAAATACGAAATGGGGCGGCGCGAAATCTTTCTTCGGCGGCGAAGGCTTGTTCGTTTTGCAGGTTTCCGGCGCGGGACTGCTGCTCGTTTCTTCGTTCGGCGCGATTCACCGCAAGACTCTGCGCGCCGGCGAGCGATACGTGGTCGATTCCGGTCACCTGGTCGCGTGGGAAGGTCACATGCAGTATCAGCTCCGCAAGGCGACGAAAAGCTTTTTTCGCAGCTTTTTAAGCGGCGAAGGCGTCGTGGCGGAATTTGCCGGACCGGGCGAAATTTTGATTCAGACGCGCAATCTCGCCGCTTTCGCCGGATTGCTCAAACCGTTTTTCCCGTCGCAGGGCGGCAGCGGCGGCGGATTTAGCTTCGGCGAATAATTTTTTTTAAATTACGAATTACAAATTACGAATTACGAATTAAAAGAAGTATTCAATAATTCGTAATTTTTAATTCGTAATTCGTAATTGGAAGGCGGAACGCCTTTGTAATATGGCAGCTTTAGAAACAAAAGAAAATATCCTGACGCCTCCCCAAAAAGCCGAAATCAAAATTCGCGCCCGCGCCGTCTCGCGCGGCGTCGCTATCGGAAAAATCATCAGCCTGCACGGTAAAAAAAGACAGTTTTACCGCGTTTCGCTCAAAGAATTTCAAATCGAGCGCGAAGTCCGGCGGCTGAATAACGCGGTGCGGCTGGCAAAAAGGCAGTTGAAAAAGCTCAGCCAGCAAAAAAACGGCGAGACGCAGGCGAATATTTTCGATACGCACCTGCTGCTGCTCGAAGACAAATCCTTATTAAATAAAATCGAGACGGCAATCCGCGAGCAGAAAATCAATTGCGAATGGGCGGTCAAGCTCGTCACCGACCGCTATCTGGCGATTTACAAAGACATTCAGGACGAGCATCTGCGCGAGCGTCACATTGATTTCGAAGACGTCGCCGAACGCCTGCAAATCGCTCTCGGCGGCGGGAGAAAATCGCCCGTCCGGCTCGAAAAAAACTCGATTGTCGTCGCCCGCGAATTAAAGCCTTCGACGCTTGCCGAGCTCGGTCAGGACGAGCTGAAAGCCATCTTGACGGAAAACGGCGGCTGGACCTCGCACACGTTTATTCTGGCGCGCGAAATCGGTCTGCCCGCCGTGACCGGATTAAAAGGTCTGCTGCGGCGCGTGAAAACGGGCGAGACGGTCATCGTCGACGGCTACAGCGGTCAGGTCATTATCAATCCGAGCGACGAAACCCTGACGCGCTATCGCGCGGCGGCTGAAAAATTTCAGCAGATAAAGGAGGTCGCCTTTAAGCCGACGCCGGAAAACGCGCGCACGCTCGACGGTCGGGAAATCGTCATTCGCGGCAATCTCGATTTCGCGAAAGGCTACGCGAAAGCGAAACAATTCGGCGCGCGCGGCATCGGGCTTTTTCGCTCCGAGTTTCTTTTCAATCAAAACCGGAGCTTTCCGAGCGAGCAGGAACAAATCTCGGCGTATCGCAAAGCCGCCGCGCTCGCCGGCGACGACGGCGTGAAAATTCGCCTGTTCGATTTAAGCAGCGAGCAATTAGCCGACGACACCGACGAGCGGGAAAAAAATCCCGCGCTCGGCTTGCGCGCGATTCGCCTGAGCGCGTCTCATAAAAAACAGTTTCGGACGCAGATTCGCGCGCTTCTGCAAGCCTCAGCCG
>DATHBC010000609.1:0-3244 GCA_035296345.1 Pyrinomonadaceae bacterium
CGAACAAAGCATCGACAGCGGTCAGGCGCAAAACAAACTGGAAAGATTGATTCAGACGACCAATAAGTGAAAAGAAAGTGATAGGTGATAGGTGATAAGGGATAAGGAAAGCGATTAGTTTTTAGCTTTTACCGCTCAAAACTCAAAACTTCTTCCCTATCACCAATCACTTATCACCTATCACTTTCCTCTTCACGATTTTGCCTTATCCCGGCTTTCGGGCGAAAATTTTCTCATGTCAACATTTCTGGAAGAAATTCTCGGGCTTAAGCAGCGCCGAATCGAGGAAGCGAAAAAAACTTCCGAAATTTTAAATCTGAAACCGCAGATTCGCGCCGGTCGTGAAAAGGCGCGCCCGTATCGTTTGCGCGAGGCGCTGCAAAATCGAAACAGGCTCAATATTATCGCCGAAATCAAGCGCGCTTCGCCGTCGAAAGGCGTTATCAACGATAAAATCGACGCTGCCGAAATCGCCCGGAATTACGAGCGCGGCGGCGCGTGCGCGATTTCCGTTCTGACCGAGGAAGACAAATTTCAAGGCTCGCTCGCGGATTTGAAAACCGCCCGCGCCGCTGTTTCGCTGCCGCTCTTGCGCAAAGATTTTATTTTTGACGAATTTCAAATTTACGAAGCGGCGGAAGCGGGCGCGGACGTCATCTTACTTATCGCGGCGATGCTCGACGACGAAACGCTTTCGCGCCTGCGCCGTTTGACGGAAGACGAATTGAAAATGGATGCGCTCGTCGAAGTTCACACTGCGGCAGAGATGGAAAGAGCGAAAAAAACCGGCGCGTCGCTCATCGGCGTCAACAATCGCGATTTGCACTCGTTCAAAGTCTCGCTCGACGTTTCGCGCGAATTAATAAAACAAGCTCCCGCCGGCGCGCTGATGATTGCCGAAAGCGGCTTGCGGACGCGCGAAGATTTGCTGGAACTAAAGAGCTTAGGCTTTCACGGCTTTCTGATTGGCGAAACTTTGATGAAATCGGGAAACGTAGAAACCGAGCTGAAAAATTTACAGGAACAGCGAGGATAAACAAGGACGAGAAAGATTTTTTGTATTTATCCCGTTTATCCTGTCATCCCTGTTAATTCTTTTTTATGACGAAAGTAAAAATCTGCGGCATCACCAATCGGGAAGACGCGCTGCTCTCGGCGAAATTCGGCGCGGACGCGCTCGGCTTTAATTTTTACGAGAAAAGCCCGCGCTATATCGCGCCGGAAAAAGCGCGCGAGATTATCGAGCAACTGCCCCCGGAGATTTTGAAAATCGGCGTTTTCGTCAATGAAAGCCTGGAAAAAATCTGCGAAACCGCCGAAACCGCCAGGCTCGACGGCGTTCAGCTTCACGGCGAAGAAACGCCCGCTTTTGCCCGCGAAATAAAAGCGAGAACGAATCTGGAAATCATCAAAGCCTTTCGCGTTTCGCCGGAATTTAAACCCGAGGACGTTCTGCAATACGAGACGGACGCAGTTCTTCTCGACGCTTATTCACGACACGAGCACGGCGGCACGGGCGAAACTTTCGATTGGGAAATCGCGAAAAAGGTGCGCGAGATTTTCCCGAAAATGTATCTGGCGGGCGGGCTTTCGGCTAAAAATGTTATTGGTGCGGTTGAAAAGGTAAAACCTTTTGCAGTTGATTCCTGCAGCGCCTTGGAAAAGGAAAAAGGCAAAAAGGATAAACTTAAAACCATTCGTTTTATCGAATACTCAAAAAAAAGGAATTACCTTATTATCCAAAACATTTACGATGTGCTTTTTCACATCGAAATCATGCCCGAATCGTACCTCGGCAAAAAATCTTTGTCTTTACTGGCAAGTTATTTACATGGATTTCATGAAGGAGTAATTCTCAGTCAGGGAAATTTTGACACCAAACAGCTTTTACATGAACAATTTAATGCTTTTATTCAACAAAAATTAATTTCCGATTCAAAAGGCAACGGCTGGCTAAGAGATATTCTTGATAAAACTGGAGGGGACGAGGAAAAAGCTTTTGACCTTTTCTTCGCGCTTCTGGAAGAATTTAAGTTAGAAAAAGAAGATTTAAGCAATGAATAATTTTCAACCGAACGAACACGGCTATTGGGGCGAATTCGGCGGGCGTTTTGTGCCGGAAACGCTGATGTCGCCGCTCGAAGAACTTTTGGGCGCGTATTTTGTCGCGCGCGACGACGCGGATTTTCAAACCGAATTCCTCAGCTTATTAAAAGATTTTTCCGGTCGCCCGACGCCGCTTTTTCACGCCCGCAGGCTTTCCGAAACCCTGGGCGGCGCGCGGATTTATTTCAAGCGCGAGGATTTGGGTCACACCGGCTCGCACAAAATCAACAACGCCATCGGGCAGGTTTTGCTGGCGCGGCGGATGGGCAAAAAGCGCATCATCGCCGAAACCGGCGCGGGGCAGCACGGCGTGGCGACGGCGACCGTGTGCGCCCTGTTCGGGCTGGAATGCGTCGTTTATATGGGCACGGAAGATATGCGGCGGCAATCGCTGAACGTTTTTCGGATGCAGCTTCTCGGCGCGGAAGTGCGCGGCGTCGATTCCGGCTCGAAGACGCTGAAAGACGCGATAAACGAGGCTTTGCGCGATTGGGTGACGAACGTCGAAACGACTTATTACCTGCTCGGCTCGGCTTTAGGTCCGCATCCTTATCCGCTGATGGTCAGAGATTTTCAGAGCGTCATCGGACGCGAAGCGCGCGAGCAGATTCTGGAACAGACCGGGCGGCTTCCCGATTTGCTGGTCGCCTGCGTCGGCGGCGGCTCGAACGCCATCGGGCTTTTTCACCCGTTTTTGCAGGATGAAACGGTACGCATGATTGGCGTCGAAGCGGGCGGCAAAGGCAGCGTTCTGGGCGAGCACGCGGCGCGCTTTAATTCGTCCGGCGGCGGAAAAGTCGGCGTTCTGCAAGGCACGAAAAGTTATATTTTACAGGACGAGCGCGGGCAAATCGCCCTGACGCATTCGATTTCAGCCGGTTTGGATTACGCCTCGATTGGACCGGAACACGCATTTCTGCACGACATCGGGCGCGTCGAATACGTCTCGGCTTCCGACGCCGAAGCCTTGCGGGCGTTTCAGATTTTATCGCAGACCGAAGGCATCATCCCGGCGCTCGAAACCTCGCACGGCGTCGCGCGCGCCCTGAAAATCGCGCCGGAAATGTCGCCTAATGATGTGATGATTGTGAATCTTTCGGGGCGCGGCGACAAAGACGTCAATCAGATACAGGAAAGG
>DATHBC010000610.1:0-3380 GCA_035296345.1 Pyrinomonadaceae bacterium
AAAAGAAATTGGCTTCGGGCGCGACGGCATTGTTAAAGGGTTTTAAGTATGCACGTTATCACCCGCAAACGTTTGAACGAGTTTGCAGAAAAGTCTCCCGAAACGCGGAATGCTTTAGCGGACTGGTATCGGCAAATGAGACAGAATAACTTTGCTTCGATTGCCGAGGTCAGAGAAATTTTTCCCAGTGCTGATAAAGCCGGGAAACTGACGGTTTTTAATATCGGCGGAAACAAGGTTCGTTTGATAGCGGCGATACATTATAATCGAAAGAAGATTTACATTCGCGCCGTTTTAACGCACAAAGAATATGACGAAGGAAAATGGAAGGAATAATTATGCAGGCGATTGACGTTCAATCCTGGAAAAATGTCTCCGAGACGGTGTTCGTCCCGCATACGGAAGATGAATACAATCGTCTGGTAGAGAGGCTCGACGCGCTCATCGATGAAGTCGGCGAAGACGAAACGCATCCGCTGGCTTCATTGATGGATGTTTTATCGGCGCTGATCGAGAATTACGAAAACGCAAACGTGCCGGAATTGACTGTCGGAAATTAAGCATCGCAAAACATATAAAATGGGAATTTATAAAGAGGCAATTATGACACAGCAAAATCCTTTAGGTTTGAAAAAAATACATCACGTCGAATTTTACGTCGGCAACGCCAAGCAGGCGGAGTTTTATTATCGCAAGGCGTTCGGCTTTTCGCGCGCCGCTTATTCGGGCTTGGAGACGGGAAACCGCGAGACGACTTCGTATGTGCTGCGGCAGAATCGCGTCAATTTCGTTTTGACGACGCCGCTTTCGCCCGAACACGAAGCCGCCGAGCATATCAAACTGCACGGCGACGGCGTGCGCGACATCGCTTTTCAGGTCGAAGACGCCGACCACGCTTTTAACGAAGCCGTCGCGCGCGGAGCCGAAGCTTTTCTCGAACCGCACGACTGGACGGACGAAAACGGCTCGGTGCGCCGCGCCGCGATTCACACCTACGGCGATACGATTCACTCGTTTATTTCCTACAATTCCGGAAACAACGGGCACAATTACAACGGGGCGTTTCTGCCCGGCTTCGTCGCGCAGGAAGTGGCGGGCGAGGCGACCGGAATCGTGCTGGTCGACCACATCGTCGGCAACGTCGAGCTCGGAAAAATGAACGAGTGGTGCGATTTTTATCGCGACGTGATGGGCTTTCACCGTTACATCACGTTTGACGACAAGGACATTTCGACCGAATATTCGGCGCTGATGTCAATCGTCATGTCGGATGGCGGGCACAACATCAAATTTCCGATAAACGAGCCAGCCGAAAGCAAAAAAGGCAAGAGCCAGATTCAGGAATACATCGATTTTTATCGCTCTGCCGGCGCGCAGCACATTGCGCTTTTGTGCAAGGACATTCTGCAAACGGTCGAAAAATTACAGCAAAACGGCGTCGAATTCCTGCGCGTGCCCGACACTTATTACGCCGAACTGCCGAGCCGCGTCAGTTGTTTCGACGAAAATATCGAAGATTTGAAACGTCTCGGAATCCTGGTCGACAGCGACGAGGAAGGCTATCTGCTGCAAATTTTCACCAAGCCCGTCGAAGACCGCCCGACGGTTTTCTACGAAATTTTGCAGCGCAAAGGCTGCAAAGGCTTCGGCAAGGGCAATTTCAAAGCCTTGTTCGTTTCGATTGAAGAAGAGCAGCGGCGGCGCGGGAATTTGTAATGAAAATATTATTAATCGGCGTATTGTTCTTTTTAAATTTGCCGGCTGTCTTTTCACAGCGAGTTGAAGTTCCGACAAGTAAAAAGGAAGCCGAGAAGCTGTTAAAACAAGACCGAATTGATTCTCAAAGGTCGAAACAGTATTTTGACGCCGACGAAAAGTGCCGGAATTTGATTCGCGCCAGAAAATTTATCGAAGCTGAATCCGTCTGTCGAAATGCTGTTTCACTGGCTGAAAAATTGCCGAAAGACCGCTATTTGGAAAAATCGGTGGCTTATGAATTATTGGCTGTAGTTTTAATCCGGCAAGCAAGAGCCGGGGAAGCAATCCCGTTATTGAATCAGTCGCTTGAGGCGGCGAAACCGGTTATAGATGATACTGATGCTGAAACGGGCGAGCGATATTTTTGGCTCGGACAAGCAAATCACCAGCTCGGTAAAATAAACGAAGCGAGAGAATATTACACTAAAGCGGAAAATTCTTACCGGACAGCTTTTAAAGAAATGGGTGACAGCGATATTCGGGAGTTTTATCCTCAACCAATCGTCAATATTCTCGAAGCGCATTTAATTTTACTTAAAGATGCCGGGTTAAAAGAAGAAGCCGCAAAAATTGAGAAACGTCTTGTGGAAACAAAGGTGGAATTTGCCAAATTTTTAGAAAATTGACAAATTACCATCAGCGAAAAACAATTCAAATGACTATGGAAAAGCCGATTAATAAATATTGCCCGCGTTCGGGCGAGCGCGTCGCCGCCGATTCGCTGACGGCTTACCGCGGTTTCGTCGCCGGTTTTGGCAACCAACACTGCCGCGACGATTTTTCCGCGAATGTCTCGCCTCGTCCGCAAGATACGATTTATTTCGACGCGATAATCAAAGAGCCGGAGCTCGAACGATTCGGCGCTGCGGGAAATCCGTAAATTATGGCTGCGGAAGAGGTTGCGATAACGTTTCACAAGGGCGGCGCGAAAAAACAGGACACGGTCGTCATCGAATCCGCGCGGCAGAAACACATTCTCAAAGCCTGGCGACAGGGCATAATTCCGCACGAGATGGTTCACTACGCGGTCGAAAAAGTTTTTGACGATTTGCGCGGCTTTATACGTTTTATCGGCGACGGCGTGAAAGACGCCGACGTTTTGGAAAAAGGCGGCGTCGAGGCTTTGTATTCCGAAGCTTTGGTCAACGTTTTCCAGCAGGAGCTTTTCGGCGTTTTGCCGCCCGGCGACGCGACTTTTCTCGATTATTTCAACGAAATCTCGCGCCGCGAAACGAAGTTTTCCAAAGCGCCGGATTTTTTCGAATACGCGCCGGACAAAGCCAAAATCGAACTGGCGCGCGAGCTTTTGCGGGAATTGACCGAACGATGGAACAATCTGCCCGAAGGCGAGGAAATAAAATTTAGTTTATCTTTGTAAGTCGGAAGGAAAACGCGAAATGACATCTCCAATCGCAAGCCAGGAAGAATTGAAATATCAGAGCGGCTTCGGCAACGAGTTTGCGACCGAAGCTGTTGCCGGCGCGCTGCCAATCGGGCAAAACTCGCCGCAGAAAGCGCCTTTGGGTTTATACGCCGAGCAGTTTTCGGGAACGGCTTTTACCGCGCCGCGCCTTCTGAATAAAAGAACGTGGACGTATCGCATTCGCCCTTCGGTTTTGCAC
>DATHBC010000611.1:0-2379 GCA_035296345.1 Pyrinomonadaceae bacterium
GCGCCGATTGAAGATTTGCTGGCTTATTGGGCTTACCAGAGCCAGACCAATCCGAAATACACCTATATGCCGAAGCTTTCCGAGGAAAGCGCGAAACGCCTGCTCGCCGAGGCGGAAAAAGACCCGGAAATTTTGCCCGGGCTTATAAACGCTCTGCCGAGAAATCAGGAGACGTCGGAATTCGTCAAACGGCTTTACGACCAGGAGCTCGCCAACCGGAAATACGAAAGAGACTGGCGCGACACGGTGAAAAGATGGCTGACCTATAACAGCAATTATTTCAGCGACGAGCTTTTCAAAGCCGCCGAAGTCGTGGCTGAAACGGAAGATTACGTGACGAACCAGGACGAATTGCTCGCATTAGCCAGAGTTGATTTTGAAAAAGCGCGACCGATTTTAGAGCGTTTGCTGAACAACCGGAACGCGCCGGTTTCGCAGACGCTGGCGCGCTGGGCTTTATACGAGCACGCCTTAAGAGAAGGGAATACGAGCGACATCGAAAAATACCGCCGGGAATTGCAGTCGACCGTTGAAAATCGCGGCGAAGGCGCAGGCAATCGCGATTTGGCGATGGACGCGCTGGTTTACGGCGGCGATTACGAAGGGCGCGATGATTGGTATTACTCTCTGCTTTCCGACGAGACTCTGTATGAGCTGCGCGTCGGCGGTCGGCTCTACACGGGCTTGACGACGCTTCTTAACCATTCGCTCCCGGAAAAATACGTCGCCAAAATGCTCGAACTGGTCAAAAGCGAAAACAAAAACGTCCGCAACGCGGCGGTGCGCAACCTGAGCACGCTTATCGGTCAGAAAAATCCCGAAATTGTCAAAGCTCTGCTGCCGTGGCTGGAAAATCCGAACTGGGCAAAGGAAGTCGGCGGCGAAAGACGCGCGCTGATCGGCGTTTTGGAGTCGATGACGATTCCCGAAAGCGTTCCGGGCTTGATTGCCGTGCTCAATGAAAAGGAAATGCGCGAAGTCAGCGTTCCGGTTTACACGGGACACGGAAATATATCTTTGTCGAATACTTCCGGCGGCGCGGGAGGAGGAACGACCGGCAGACAGGTCGAATATTTTCCTTTCCGCTATATGGCTATCAATGCTCTGGCGGCACAGAAAGATATTCGGGCGGTTCCGGCTCTGCGGCTCCTTCTGACACAATCCGAAGGATATGAGCTGCGTCAGGTCATCAATGCTTTATTTTTGTCCGGCGGTTATTCTATTCACGAACAGGTCGAAGCTCTCGAATTTATCGCCAAAAACGCCGACTTGCGCGGCGACAATCAGGTGATGACGACGGCAAATACGACTGTCAACGCCGAAACCGGAAGCAATGTTACCGTCACCGGCAGCGCCGCAGTGGTAATCCCCCGGGCGCATATCGGCAGCAGCACTGCAGGCAATCACAGTTACAATCACAACTATGGCGGATTTTTGAAGGACGGGCGCGCGCTTTTAGGGCTTCTGATAGCTGAAAACGCCGAGCCGGGCAGCGAGCTGGTCGCCGCTCTGCTCGAACGCATCGAGGTTCTCGAGAGTAAAGAGCCGAATACGGCGAACGCTTTACGAAAGATTATCCAGAACTGGCGCGGCGCGGCGGTTAATTCGATGCTGCTTAAGGATTTGAAAAACAACAAGCTCGATACGGACGGCATCGTTAAGCTTTTGAGCCTCAGAAAAGAATTAAAAGAAAAACACTTTGACGAGGTTTACAACGCGCGCGGCGGCGGAAGCTCGATTGCCTACGGCATCTCGGCTTGCCTGACCGAATCGAACAGCGATTACGACTCGATTCTGGCGGGCGAAAACGACGAAAGCAAAATCGCGATGCTCGGCTGCGCCAGGTTGATTCGCGCGCAGTTGCCGGTGGGCGTCGTCGCCAGACATCTGCAAAGCCCGAACAAGCTGCTGGCGCTGGCGGCGGAGCGTTATCTGGAAAGCGAGGACTCGCCGGAAGCCAGAATGCTGGTTCTGGCGCGCCGCCCGAACGAAGCCAAAGTTCTCGGCGCGAGAAATTATTTTTCCTCGGGCGTGTCGACCGCCGTCAACGGCAGTTTCCTGCGCGATTTGTTCGCCAGCGTGGACGAAAGATTTCTGTCGCTCCCGTTTTATTATTTAACCGTCGATTTCCCGGAATTGACCGCGACCGAACGAAAGCTGCAAAAAGAGGTCAAAGAAAATCAGGAATTGCTGGGAATTTATTCCTACGACGATAATTTTATACGGATTTACAAGGATAAAGCCGTTTTCAGTTGGGAAGAAGACGTTTCGCGCTATCGCGAGCGCGTTTTGACCGCAGAGGAATTTAACGCTTTCAAAAGTTATCTGGCGTCTGAAAAAGTCGACGAGATTCCGCCGTTTATTTCCGCCTGCGACGAG